>NZ_JAHRFA010000016.1:0-110148 GCF_020883045.1 Microcoleus sp. CAWBG58
CATTTTTCTGTGGCTTATCAAAAAGGAGCAGCTTCTGATCTAGTTAAGTATTTTGCCGATCAGAAAAATCAAGATTTAGGGATTCGATCGCGAATGCGAAAACCTCATGTCAGGCTAATTATTTCTGCTTTTCCTGGAACTCAAAGAAGTCCCGAACAATTTTTCGGCAATAATAAGGGAACAAATGGAGTCATATTTTAATTGGTATTTCGGTAAAAAATGAGTAAGATTACTCATTGACAACAGTGTTTTTAGCTTAACTTGTGACTAATGGGTATGCCCCATGCCCTGTTTGGCCGGGAGCATCTCATTTTTGCAACAAACATTTCTTTTTACAGTGCGAGCATTGTAAAAAGCAAAACTGAGATGCTCCCGTTTGCCCCATCCCTCCGTTTCGCTTCGCCTAATGCTACAAACCAATGGCCGTGAGTACCTCATATGGGAGCTAGAAAGGCTATATATCACTCACTTCATAATATCGGGATCGGTGTATCCCTAATTACAAATTAGCGCATAAAAATCATTGATAATTGGCTATTTCCCTAAAAACACAGTTATATTGCCCGCCGCAGTATCAAATTTTACCTTGTCCGCCACCAATCTCCCTCCTTCGGTGTTTTCCACTCAGACCGATCGCCCCACCGCTACCGAACCCACGCAGAATTCGCATCAATGGCATTGGGGGGGGTAGGACAACAGATCGTCTCGCTCTGTCTCTTCGCGGCTCACACCTGCGAATAAACCCCCGCAAAAATCCCTAACCTTACCAGAACTGAATGCCCACCCATAGGACTGATTTAACTTCCACAGCCCTATTGTAAAGTTTTGTTAAGAAGACTTGACGCTTCTAGTTTTATGTGAGAATCATAAAGAGATTGTAAAGATACTAAAAAGATATACTATTTTTTGACTAACTGTGGGAACATTTAAGTGTAATTACGCAAGCCTCTGTTTGGACAGTTTGCGTCTGGTAAATTAAGTAAATTTCTGCTGTGTTAGTGGAGTGGTAGACTTTTGCCAGTTTAGTAGTAGAACAAGGGTTGCTATGAATCAGCAAGTATCAGCTCAATCGCAAAAACTTTTGCTCCAAATTGGCAGAAAGATTCGTCGAACTTTGGATCTCGATACCATTTGGCAACAAACAGTCAACTCTCTCGGACAAACATTAGGTGTCAGCCGTTGCGTCATTTGTCCCTATCAAAGTTCTAGCCAGCAAGTCAAAGTGGCTGCTGAATACTGCCAAGAACCATTTATACCTATGCTGGGAGTGGAAATCTCGCTCACGTCAGCACCTCATATCACTCAAGCTCTAGAGACCCTAAAACCGGTGGTCGTGGAGTCCTTCGCAGCCGATGACCCTTTTGAGCGACATTCGGTGCTAGTGGTCGCTACCGCTTATCAACAGCAACCTAATGGCATAATTAAGTTGCACCGGTGCCAGGGCAACTTGTCGGAGAATGATGGTAATGCCGATCGATCTTGGACTCAAGCCCAGATCGAATTCGCAGAAGAAGTTGCGGATCAAGTCGGAAGTGCGATCGCCCTAGCCACCCTCTACCAAGAGCGCAGCCAGCGAACAAAAGAACTGTCCCAGTTTAAAAAAGAGTTTTTGTCAACCGCATCCCACGAGCTGCGAACTCCACTAAATCACATCATCGGCTATCTACAACTAACTGTAGATGATATGGCAGACGATCCAATAGAGGAAAGAGCTTTTATCCAAGAAGCTCACCGTTCGGCTCTCCATCTTTCCAAGGTAATTGGTAATGTCTTAGATTCCATTCAGTCAAGTAAAGCTTGTCAGGCTCACATAGAGTTAGACGCTTTGAGGAGTCAACAAAAATCTCTAAACAAGTAAAGATGCAATTCCCGCATTCAAAAACTCGAGTATTGATCGGGCACACAAGTCTTCTGCCTGGAAAATGTGACACTTGCATCTATATAGCAATATAGCAATACTAATTTATTTGCTAGTTCTAGAAAAATTTAAATCCTTGTTCAACAAGGAGTCTAGCCAGACAAAAAGGTTTTTATCTTGTGCCAATCCGCTCTGATTGCTATAGATTTTTTCAAGAACTTCGATAGCTGGTTACTAAATTATTTTTAGGTCATTAGGGTTGTGTCTAACACAGCATAGCAAATAATAAAGGTAGAATCAGGGTGTATTTATTATGATATTATGTGGGATAGATAGACCGATCGCATAGCTTTGTAGTGAGGAAGTCCGTCCTCAAAAAACTCAGAATACGGACTTCGTGACTACAAATCTGCAACGGATATTTTACCAGAAAAAATTGGTTGAATGCCGGAACCCTTTGAGGGAGAAATTAAAATCAGACTATTCATTACTCCAATCCTCTTCCTTCTAGGTAGAGGTCGCTCTCAAACTGTCAAGCGGTCAACTGTCAACTGTTGAACGGAGATGATATCGCCAGCAGAAGATTGCAGCTTCGCAATTTTAATATTTTTTACTTGTGCTTGATAGAATTAGTTATCCCCATTTTTTTTCTTGGTTTTTGCAGGGCTGACATAGCGGGCCCAAAAAGGTTCTTCCATATTTTTCAGGGATGCTAGTTTTTGGCGCTCATCCTCTATGCGCTTGCGTTCTGAAAGGTCAGAAAATATGTTGATACTGCCGACTGTCTCGCCGCCTGCATCTTGTACGGGTGCTGCCCAGAGCCAAAGATCGATCGAACTACCGTCTTTTTTGGGCAAAGACACTTCCAAACCGTTTTCCGGCTTGCCATTACCCGCAGATTTCAGCAGCGCGTAAAAATCTTGCTTTTGTCCTTCAGGAATATTCGGCAATGGTTGGCCCAAAACCTCAGCAGCAGTCCAGCCAAAAAGTTCTTCGGCGGCGCGGTTCCAGACAAGGGTGCGGCCGTCATTGCCGGTACAGTTAATCGCCAGCGGCGCCGATGCAATCTGGGCTTGCCAAACTTTGTTAACGAGTTGCAGTTTCAATTCTACTTGTTTGCGATCGGTAATTTCCTGACAAGCGCCCCACAAACGAACAACCCGCCCTTCAGTTTTGTCCCACACCGCTTGCCAGCAGTCTCGCACCCAGCGCACACCACCATTTTTGTTAACAATTCGATACTCATTGACCCCCATACCTCTAGAAGTACAGCCTTCTAATTGTTTAATCAACATTTCCCTGTCATCAGGGTGAACGATATCTGAACTCCACCAGCCCGAGGCAGTTAATTCTTCAGGGAGATGACCGCTCACGCGCGCCAAGGCTTCCGTTACCCACTCACAAACAAAGTTACCGTTGGGAAGTGCCTTAAAAGAATAGGCAAAATCCGAAGTAATTTGTGACATAATTTTGTAGTGCCGTTGCGACTCCAGGAGTGCGCTTTCTGCTTGCTTGCGTCCCTCAATTTCCCGGGAAGCAATCAGAATTCCCTGTACGCTAGAATCGTGAAGCAAACTATTGCCGATCGACTCCAAGTAGATCCAAGAACCGTCCGCGTGGCGTGTGCGATATTCAATGGTCGCCCCAACTCCAGGAAATTCTAGCAACTTGCCAAAATATGCCTTCCAACTCAGCAAATCGTCTGGATGGATCAACTCGCCATGAATCTTGCCAATTCTCTCTTCTGGCTTGTAACCCAAAACTCTCTCTAGCGCTGCGCTGTGATATCGGACTCGCCCGTCGGAGCCAACAATAGTAATTATATCTGGAGAATTACGGAGCGCAGCCTGAAGTTTGGCTTCGCTTTTAGTTAATGCTTTATTATCCCGGCGGTGCTGGTTGATTTCTTCGTTCAACTGCTCCTGTAGCTTTCTGAGTTGCGCCGCTTGCTGGGCGACAGTGCGTTCCAAAAGACGATTTAAATTTTCCGCCTCAACTAACTTTGCCGCGTTATTTGTCGCACTTTCAAACTGGCGGCTGGTTGCCATTTCTTGCAAAGAAGTTGACAGAGTTTCCACAGTTTTTATTAAAATTGCCTGTTGGGGATGTGGTAAATGCTTAACTTGTTCCTGCAACGTTTCTAGGTATTTGTAAATTGTTTCTAGCATTTTATTAATTAGGGAATCTAATAGTTGCCACAGGTGCAAACTCTAAAAAGCGGACAGAATTTTTTTTAAGATAACCATAACTAAGAGTGATGTATGGCGATCGATCGCGAGCTTAATCACCAGTCATTGCGTGACTTTATTTTGACATCATAGCAACTGAGACCGAAAGTGAATTTTTGTGGCGGTAAAGTTAATAGCCTAGCGACAGCAGCCCATTCGGGAACCTGTGAGAGTCGGCAACCCGCCCATGCCGTGCGGGGCTTGGAGCGGTTACGCTAAACTAGATGGGTGTAAATAGAAAGAGAGATTTATGACAGAGCCAGCCAACGCTCGCGATTTGTTTCGCGCTGCTTACGAACACCGTTACACCTGGGATGCCAACTTTCCCGGTTACAGCGCCGATATTGAACTCAAACAAGGCGACGAAGTATATACGGGTCATGTTTCCATTAAACCAGACATGACAGTGGAAGTCAGTGGAATTGCGGATGAGGAAGTAAAGCAGAGCGTTTACACCCAAATGCGCGACATTGTTACCCACCGCAAGCGATCGACATTTGAAAAATCCCACGGCAAAAACAGCTTCACCCTCGGTGAGAAGGACAGTACCGACGCTGTGGATATTTTAGTGCAAGGCGACTCGATGGGCTCGAATTATAAAATCCGAGGTCTGTCAATTTGTCAAGTCAGCCGGGTGATGGGCCGTATGGCTTTCGTCATTGACACGCACAAAAGCTTAGAGACACCCGAAGGTTCTTTGGCGAGCCACTACGACGCCGTTTTCCGCAACCCCGAAACCAACGAAATCATCAGAGAACTGGAATTTGAAGATACCTTTGACAAAGTAGGCGACTATTATGTCATGACCAAGCAAGTAGTGCGATCGAAAGAAAAAGGTCAACAAACGACAACCGAGTTTAACTACTCCAACGTCAAACTGCTAGAACCAGCAGTAGTCTAGGGTTATACCCTTTTCGATTTGCGCGTTGAAGATTCCAGAGTTGATAATCACGGATGACAACTGGAGTGAGAATCTCTCCTAAAGTTGAATTAATTCTGGCAACGGGTATTAATTGCAAAATCCGTTTTGTTGGAGAAAGCGGGTTTTGCGATTAGTGTCTCGGACGCAACTTGATTTAACTAACGCGAACGGGAAGTCCCGCACTCTATCCGTTTACAAGGATGAGTGACGGGATGAAAGCGAGCCAGAAAACAAATTGAGCGACAGCGAATCAATATCAATTCTATCTGCTATAATATTATCAGTATTCTACATTATTGATAAATGTATAAAGCGTATAAATACAGAATCTATCCCACAAGTGAGCAAGAAAGCTTGCTTGCAAAGTCATTTGGCTGTGCGAGATGGTTTTGGAACTATGCGCTAAACCTGTGTCAAGAAACCTATAAAAATACTGGTAAGGGATTGACTAGAGGATACATACAAGGTTTACTTCCTGCTCTCAAGAAAGAGTATGAATGGTTGAAATATTCATATTCTCAATGTTTGCAAGTTGTAGCTTTGAACTTGTCCACTGCTTACAAAAACTTCTTTGATAAGAGGGCAATGTTGCCTAAATTTAAATCAAAGCATGGTAGGCAGTCGATTAGCTATCCCCAAAACGTCAAGTTTGATGGTGACAAGATTAATCTGCCTAAGATTGGATTAGTTCATTGTCAGCGCCATCGTGATTTTGATGGCGATATCAAAACGGTCACAGTATCTCGCAATCCTGACGGTAAATACTTCGTATCTGTCTTGGTTGATGATGGCAAAGCTAATCCTGAATTAGTACCAGTGGATAAATCTATTGGTATTGATGTTGGACTAACTCATTTTGCGATTACCAGTGATGGCTCTAAGTTTGATAATCCTAAATTCTTTGTCAAGCATCAGCAGAACTTAAAGCGCAAACAGCAAAGACTTTCTCGTAAAAATAAAGGTAGTCAGAACCGTAAAAAGGCAAGATTGGCAGTGGCAAAAGTTCACTCCAAAATTGCGAGATGTCGCGAAAATTTTCTGCACAAACTATCCCGCAAGATAGTCAACGAAAACCAAGTTATTGCAGTAGAAAATCTCAACATCAAAGGCATGGTTAAAAATCCTAATCTAGCTTCATCGATTAGTGATGTTGGCTGGGGTATGTTCTGCACAATGCTGAAATACAAAGCTGAAAGTGAAGGAAAACAATATATCGAAATTGATCGATGGTTCCCTAGCTCAAAGACTTGCCATGTTTGCCTGAATCGAGTTGATAATCTCAGCCTTGATGTCAGAGCATGGACTTGCAAGTATTGTGGTACTCACCATGACCGCGATCTAAATGCAGCAATCAATATTAGAAATGAAGCCTTGCGGATTTTGGCGTTAGGAACTAGCGCTTCTGCCTGTGGAGGGGATGTAAGTCGAAGAGGCAAAACTTCGGTTTTGTTGGACGCTATCCCCGTTGAATCAGGAAGCCAGCACTGTACCGCCGTATCGGTCAGCGTCTGGTAGTTCACCGGCAAGTAACGGTACGATCGAACTAAGTCAATTGTACGAATAATTTTTGAGGCAAAAATATGACGACACTAGCACTAACCAGAGATAACGTCGAAACAGTTCTCGATGAAATGCGCCCCTACCTGATATCCGACGGCGGCAACGTCGAACTGGTAGAAATCGACGGCCCAGTCGTACACCTGAGACTGCAAGGAGCTTGCGGTTCTTGCCCCAGTTCCACAATGACTCTGAGAATGGGCATTGAACGCCGCCTGCGCGAGGCCATCCCAGAAATCTCCGAAGTTGAACAGGTAATGTAATTAGTCAATAGTCAGCAGTCATTAGTCATTAGTTAGTTTAATCTTGACTATTGAATGTTGGCTATTGACTTTTACTTACTATTTATCAATTGCCAGAAAGAATTGGTTGAAAGCCTCTCCCTTGTAAGGAAAAATTAAAATCAGACTATTCATTACTCCAATCCTCTTCCTTCCAGTTAGAGGTCGCCCTCAAGCGGTTAACTATCAATTGAATGAAAGCCCTAGATACAAAAAGTAGTTTCATGTGCTACTCGCTGGTGGTAATGCGTGCAGCATCAACCTGCAATTGAGAGGTTGGAAGCGCTATTTAATAGGGACAAGGTGCGCTGTGCATCACCCTAAAGATAGAAGTTATGCCTCCCAGACAAAATTACAAAATACCAATTACAATTACCAATTACCAATTACAATTTCCAATTATAATGACCCATTGCCCATTACCCATTACCAAAATTTTATGTCTCATCCACTTTACGTAGCCTTCATTTGGCACCAACACCAACCCCTCTACAAATCACGATCGCTAACTAGCGCCGGAGCATCCGAGTATCGACTGCCTTGGGTGCGATTGCACGGAGTCAAAGACTACTTGGATTTAGTGCTGATTCTGGCAAAATATCCCAAGCTGCATCAAACTGTAAACCTGGTTCCGTCCTTAATTTTGCAGATAGAAGACTGCATCGCCGACAAAGCATTAGACCCTTACTTGGCGGTAACTCTCAAGGCAGCAGAAACTTTAAACATCGCAGAACAAGAGTTCATTTTAGAACACTTCTTTGATGCCAACTACCACACCCTGATTCAGCCGCATCCCCGGTACGCTCAACTCTACACTCAGCGGCAGGAAAAAGGCATTCAGTGGTGCTTGGAAAACTGGAAAGTGCAGGATTTTGGTGACTTGCTGGCGTGGCACAATTTAGCTTGGATCGATCCGCTGTTTTGGGATGACCCCGAGATTGCAGGGTGGCTGAAACAAGGACAAAATTTCAATCTGGCCGATCGCAAAAAGATCTATTCAAAACAAAAAGAAATTCTCGCCAGAATCATTCCCCAGCACCGTAAAATGCAAGCTGAGGGACAGTTGGAAGTGTCCACAACCCCCTACACTCACCCGATTTTGCCGCTGCTTGCTGACACAAATGGCGGCCGCATAGCGATTCCTAACATGACTCTGCCAGAACACAGGTTCCAGTGGGCTGAAGATATTCCGAGACATTTGAGAAAAGCTTGGGATATGTATCAAGACAGATTTGATTGTAAGCCGCGGGGTTTGTGGCCGTCGGAACAGGCAGTTAGCCCGGAAATTTTGCCCTACATTGCTAAACAAGGGTTTAAATGGATTGTCTCGGATGAGGCGGTATTGGGGTGGACAATTAAACACTTTTTTCACCGCGATGGGGCGGGGAATGTTTGCGAACCAGAATTGTTATATCGCCCTTATCGTTTAGAAACTCCTGATGGCGATTTGGCGATCGTATTTAGAGACCACAGGTTGTCTGATTTGATTGGTTTTACCTACGGTTCGATGGAACCGAAGAAGGCAGCGTCGGATTTGGTGGGACACTTGGAGGCGATCGGCAGAACTCTCAAACACCGACAACCCGACGGCCACACATCTTTAGAAAATCCGTGGTTGGTGACGATCGCCCTAGACGGCGAAAATTGCTGGGAATTCTATCCTCAAGATGGCAAACCGTTCTTAGAATCACTCTATCAAACTCTCAGCGACAATCCCGATATCCAATTAGTCACAGTGTCGGAATTTCTCGAAAAATTCCCCGCCACCGAAACAATTCCCGCAGCCCAACTGCATACCGGTTCTTGGGTAGACGGTTCCCTGACAACTTGGATCGGCGATCCTGCCAAAAATCGCGCTTGGGATTTGTTAGGCCCAGCCAGACAAATGCTGGCAAACCATCCAGAAGCCACAGAAGAGAGCAATCCCGAAGCTTGGGAAGCGCTATATGCGGCGGAAGGTTCCGATTGGTTTTGGTGGTTTGGCGAAGGCCACACGTCCAATCAAGATGCTATGTTCGATCGGCTGTTCCGCGAACACGTAGCAGCAATCTACGAAGCTCTCGGCGAGCCTGTACCCCCGTCCGTGCTGCAACAAGTAGAGGCACACGAGGTTCAAGGCGACCACCAACCGCTGAGCTTTATTCACCCGATTATCGACGGTATCGGCAACGAACAGGATTGGGACAAAGCCGGCCGGATTGAAGTTGGGGGAGCAAGGGGTACCATGCACCGGAGTTCGGCAATTCAGCGGCTTTGGTACGGGGTAGATCACTTGAATTTTTACCTTCGCGCCGACTTCAATGCTGGGGTGCGGCCGGGCATTGATTGCCCGCCGGAGTTAAATTTGTTTTGGTTTTATCCCGATCGCACAATGCACAACAGTCTGATTCCGCTGTCAGGTGTACCCGATGAAGTACCCATAAACTATCGCTTCCACCATCAGTTAGAGATTAATTTGCTCACCAAATCGATTTGGTTTCAGGAAGCAGGAGAGCGCGATGAGTGGCAGCCCCGCATCAGCCGCGCTCAAGTCGGACTGGATAAATGTTTGGAGGTAGCAGTACCCTGGGCGGATTTGCACATTATGCCAGACTGGCAAATGAGGCTGATTGCGGTTTTATCGGAAGGCGAGCGCTACTCTAGCTGTATGCCGTTCGATTCTTTGATTGGAATTGGAATGCCGTAAAAAGTGATTAGTGATTAGTCAGTAGTCAGTAGTCAGTAGTTAGTAGTGCTGTCCCCGCTCGCGAACCTTATCAGTAGTCAGTAGTAAGTAGTGCTGTCCCCGCTCGCGAACCTTATCATTAGTCATCATAGGGTTTCCATTTGCATCAGCCTAAAATTTTCGCCTGCTTGCGTCCTGCGGGCGATCGATACCGAACTCGCAGGGCGATCGCTTGCAGCATATAATTCCGTTTACATCGGCATCATATTTTTCCCTGCTCCCGTATTGCCGTCCCCCTGCAAGCGATCGACAGAGATCTGCTGGGACGGCTTGCAGGGTATAATTCCGATGTTGCCGTATTTGATATCAGTGATTGTTTCACCTAGCAAACAATTAAAATTCAAGAATTATCAGTTTTTCTTGATTTCAGCCTTCAGATCCGGCTGCCTTTTACCTCGATCGGTTGGATCGCCTCCGGTCGATCCTGCTAGAAAATTGGTTCGTAGTGAGGACTTTAGTCCTCTGTTTGATCGGGACACAAGTCCTGACTACAAACCTGCTAGAAAATTGGTTCGTAGTGAGGAATTCATTCCTCTGTTTTATGAGGACTGAAGTCCTGACTACAAACCTGCGCTAGAAAATTGGTTCGTAGTGAGGAATTCATTCCTCTGTTTTATGAGGACTGAAGTCCTGACTACAAACCTGATAATGGGTGAATTTACCGGACATCAAATCATTAGTCATTGGGAAATAATCAAACTAATGAGCCGCATTTTGCTCTCGATCGATCGCTACCAACAACCCTTGCCGATCGCACACCTCAACACTGAGCATGAGGTGATGCTACTCGATTGGACTTCCGAACCAAACTCAGAATTTATTATTCCAAAAATAGCTTTTGACTTGTGCATTCTCGACGAGGCAAACTTCGATCGTATCGGGCACATGGTTGAAACATTAAAAACTGCGGCGGAGCCTAGTTTTTTACCGTTTTTGCTCTTGATAGAATCCCAAACGCCGACTATTTCCGAGCAGCAGTTTTTTCTGAGTTCCAAACAACTCGAAGGCAGAATTGATGATTTGATAGTAAGTCCCATAGATGCCAGCCAACTGCACTTGCGCGTAGAAAATTTGTTAGCTCGCAGGCAGCTATCGTTAGAACTCCACAGACTTCAACAAGTAATTAAAGAACGCACTTTTACAGAAAGTTTGTTGATCGACTCGCTGCAAACGGCAAACGAAAATTTGCAACGGGAAATCGCCAAGCGGGGAGAGGTAGAAGCTGCACTCCAAGAAAACTCCTATCTCGAATCGCTGATGAATGCCATGCCAGATATTGTCTGCTTTAAAGATGGCGAGGGCAGGTGGCAGGAGGCAAATCAAGCCATATTGGAATTGTTTGAGCTATCAGCAGATAACTACCGGAGCCTCACAGATACTCAGTTAGGAAAACTCAGCAGTTTTTACGGGGAGGCTCTACAGGCTTGCGAGGTGAGCGATCGAGCAGCGTGGGAAAAAGGTACTCTTTGTAGGGGAGAAGAAGTGGTTCCCCGATCGAACGGTACTGTAAAAATCTACGATGTAATTAAAGTACCCGTATTTCATGCCGACGGCAGACGTAAAAGTATCGTGATTTTGGGCCGCGACATTACTGAATACAAGCAAGCTAGAGATGAACTCGTGCGCTTGGCGTCGATTGTCGAGTCTTCCGACGACGGCATCGTGGGCAAAACCCTCGCCGGGACAATTCAGAGCTGGAATGCAGGAGCCGAGAAGATTTACGGCTACTGCGCGCAGGAAGTCAAGGGGCAGTCGATCGAGATTTTAGCAATTCCCGAACGCCCCAAGGAAATACCCCAAATTCTGGAAAATATTCGGGCTGGAACTACGATCGACCATTACGAAACCGTACACTTGCGTAAAGACGGCGAACAGATAGATGTGTCTCTGACAATTTCTCCGATTAAAGACGCCACAGGAGCAGTAACGGGCATTTCAACTATCGCTCGCGACATCACCGATAGCAAGCGAGTTCAAAAAGCTCTCGAACAACTCCGCCACCAAACAGAAATGATTTTGTTCTCCGCAGCAGAAGGAATTTGCGGGTTGGACAAACAGGGAAAAGTAACTTTTGTCAATCCGGCGGCGGTGAGAATGGCTGGTTGCGAATTGAAGCATTTGCTCGATCGACCGCTGTATGAAAGCTTACACCGTTCACAGGCAGAATGCTCGAAGGCGATCCTCTTCGAGGGCTGCGCTAACGAGCAAATGTCACCTGCAACAGATATCAATTCCGGCTCTCAACTTGCCCCAGACTGCGCCACACCAACCACGGGAAAACTCTCGAACCCAGTATGTTCTCAAATTTTAGACACCTTGAGAGACGGAGAGGTTCGGCGTGTCACGGATGAGGTTTTTTGTCGGCAAGACGGCAGCAGTTTTCCAGTTGAGTACGTTGTCGCTCCGATGCGAGAACAAGGCGAAATTATTGGCGCTGTGGTGACTTTTAAAGATATCACCGATCAGCTTGCGATCGAGCACATGAAAGATGAATTCATATCTGTTATCAGCCACGAACTGCGGACGCCCATGACTTCGATTCACGGGGCACTCGGTCTCCTCAACAGCGGCCTGCTTGAGGCTCACCCCCAGAAAGCCAAGCGGATGCTGGAGATTGCGATAGCTAATACTGACCGGTTGGTGCGCTTGATCAACGACATCCTGGATTTAGAGCGCATGGATTCTAATTACAGCACTGCCATCAAACAAACTTGCAATGTCGCGGATCTGATGTTGCAGGCGGCTGACGAGATGCAGGGAATGGCCCAGCAGGCTGGAGTTACTCTGTCTGTGAGACCTGTGAGGGCGCAATTGCTCGCTGTTCCCGATCGGCTAATTCAGGCATTGACAAATTTACTCAGCAATGCTATAAAATTTTCGCCCGCAGGTGCTACGATTTGGCTGAGCGGTGAGTCGATCGAGCATCCGGATTTGGCAGAAAAAGCTGAGTTGAAGTCAGTGTCGTCTCCTTGTTTGTTGTCTCCCGAGACTGCCACCAATCCGCACTTACCCGTGAGTTCGGAAATCCTGATTGCAGTTAAAGACCAAGGACGCGGCATTCCGGCGGACAAGCTAGAGATGGTCTTTGAGCGCTTTCAACAGGTTGATGCTTCTGATTGTCGCCAAAAGGGAGGTACTGGTTTGGGGCTGGCTATTTGTCGCAGTATCGTGCAGCAGCACGGGGGCCGGATTTGGGTGGAGAGCGTTTTGGGCGAGGGCAGCACTTTTTTCTTACGTCTGCCAGTTATGTGCGAGAGAGAAGGTTGACGAAAGGTAGTTAATGTATTCGACAGATGATATTCCCCATTAGGTAGATTGCATTCGCCATGACTAATGAAAAAATATTAATGCAAAAATTTTCAATCCATCCTGGATGCAGAAACCAGGCTTTTTTACCAAAAGACTGGGTTGCAAGCAACAGAAACGCTAAAAAAGCGAGTTTCGAGGCATCTGAAGTGCGATCGAGACTGTCAATTTTGGCAAAGAGGGACTATACACGCAGGGACGGGCAAAATCGCGATTTTCGATCGAACAGCGGATTTTTGGCGACTCCGTTGTGTAGCAACGACCAAAGCGGTTAGGACGTTCTTAATTGCTGAAACCCTTGCGGCCGATTGCTTCTCTCGCGAGGAAGAAGAAAAGCTTTCCTTTTTCCGACTTCCATTTCTCTTCCATCCGTTACATCCATTACATCCGTTACACAATCCGTTGCCGAACTTCTTCCTTCTGTACAGTGTTGCAGCTTTACAGTAAAGTCCGATCGGTAAAAAAGTTTGCTTTACAAAACATTCACATTTCGCCTCTAGTCTGTGATCAGTTCTGATTCTTAAAAAAGATGTTAATTTTGACTGCCAAACGCATCTTGGTTATTGACGATGCCGAAGATATTCGGGAAGTGGCTCAAGTCAGTCTTGAGGTGGTGGGGGGCTGGGAAGTCCTTACCGCAAGTTCTGGTCGCGAGGGCATGGCTAAGGCTCTTGCCGAACAGCCTGATGCTATTCTCCTGGACGTGATGATGCCCGACCAAGACGGGCCTACTACTTTTAAACAGTTACAAGCTAATCATGCTACCCATCACATTCCGGTAATTTTATTGACGGCTAAGGCTCTCGCTAGCGACAGGCGGATGTTCGCAGATTTGGGGGTGGTGAGTGTGATTGCTAAGCCTTTTGAACCGATGTCTTTGGCTGCTCAGGTGGCTGAAGCTCTCGGCTGGCAGGAAGCATAGGTCGTTAGCGCAGCCCTCGAAGAGGATTGTGCGCCTTAAAATCTGTGAAATATCTAACCAAAAAAACAAATTATTTCTGCTCGGTTTTTATGCTGAATATAATCGGGCAGAATTATATTTTTTTTTGTAACAACTTGCTTATCTTCATAAGTTCTTCAGGTTTAAGTTTTAATTTAAGCACATCGTCAGGGATCGATCCTGACTGTTTGCCGAAACCTTGGGAGAAGACGACTATGCCCTCAGCTTACATTTTGCTACTGATAGTTTCTCTGGCAGCCGTCTGGATTTACTGGCAAACCTCTCAAGATATTTTTGTTCTTGTGGCTTTGGCCGGACTGGGTTGTTTTATTTGGGGTTTCTCTTGGGCTCCTTGGGGCGTTCAGCTTCTAATTGTGGTGTTGCTGTTGGGCATCCAAAAGTGCTACTTGTCAGACGCTCAAAGTTTGGAGTGAAAAGAGCTTTTTTATTGTTGTGCCTGGAGTAGAGATACAGCGGCATTCATCAATCTCTGTAATCAATTGGTTTATCGATCCATATCTTAAAGAAGGTTTAAAATATCATGAATAGTTGCCCTTGTTGCTCCTCTCAATTGTTACGCCACGCTCGCCACAATCGCGTTTATTGGTTCTGCTCGCGCTGCTGGCAGGAAATGCCGGATCTGTCGGAGATGATTTTAGGTAACAGCCTGCGGACTCACAAACAAGAAGGTTTGGTGAAGCTTACTGGTTTGACTCCTAAAGCGAGAATTTTGGATTCAGTAGGAATTGCTTAGGAAAGATCGAGTTTGACTGACGATAAATATTGAGACGAAAAAGTTTTTTGATTGTGCCATTGGTTTGAATTTTTAATAAAAAATGCAAAAGTCCCTTCACTGTGAGTGAAGGGACTTATTTGCGTGCGGGCGATCGCACTTGTAAGGGGGTCGATCGCCCCCACAAATTACAGCTCTTGTATGGAGTTAAGCTGATTACATCAAACCGATTTGAGAAAGAATGCCTTGACCGGTGAGGAATTCGGTAGCTAAGCCGATCGCAAAGCCTAGCATTGCCAAACGACCGTTCCAGGTTTCAGCGAACTCGGTGAAGCCTACTTTTGCGTCTTTGTTTTCCATGACCATAAACCTCGTTGTATTTCAACCTTATGTAACTAAACTTAACACAGCAGTACAAACTTTGCAACATATTTTTACATTTATTTTTCAAATGCTGCTTGTCAGCAGGATGAATCGATGTGTAAAGGGGCTTGTGGGCGATCGCACGGGGGTGAGAAACCGGGTTTCTCGCGATATTTTGGGTTAGCAGCCGCCAAATCTTGTAGAAACGAAGTTTTGCTCTCGTCAGGGTCTGTAATTTGCGATCGGTGTTAGGTTCAGGAAAATATTGCTCTGAGGTCTGAGAATGTCAGAAAAATAATTTTTACTAAATACTTGACATCAAAAATTCAAAACGCTAGATTAAAGGCAGAGCTAAAACTAAATATCGCATTCAAAATTAAGGAATGTTGATTGAGTCGTCTTAGCTATACGGTTGATAGAACTGTAGCAAGTTTCTAGAATCCCGTTGAGCGGAAATTAAGTCTAATGTCGTTTTAACAAGTTAATAAGTAGTAGTTCCGAATTAATTACACGGCATTTCGCCTGAAACAATTACAAGCGTAAAGAGTCTTGATGTAATTAATTTTTCCCGGTTACTCACAAGCTTGACATAAATCGAAACATTATAGAGTTAGATTTCCCTTCAACGGGCTGCTACTAAGCTTGCTACAGTTCTATCAACCCTGTAGCTAAGACGCTAATCAAATCCTACAAAATCACAGTATTTTATGGTAACAGATTGTCTGATGCCGAGATGTTCATTTTTGAGCAAATCCACAGACAAAACTCCATTAATGCTAGATGCGTGATATGTCGAGGCTGTCCAGCCCACCCAGTTGTAGGAATTACTCAAATGGACACTCATCAAACCTCAAATGGATCGATCTATCAACAGCAAGCTTTAGTTTCCATTTATTGGGATTATCAAAACATCCCAACTTTAAAACGATCCCCAGATTTATTACTCTTTGCCAATCAATTTGGATATGTAGTTAACCGCAAAGTTTACGATAATTGGCAGCAACAACAAAATAAGGCCGCACAAGTAAATTTGTGTTCTCAAAATTTTGAATGTTGTCATGTATCCCAAAACATTAAAAATGCTGTAGACTTTCATTTGTCAGCAGACTGCTTTAGTGAGGCTTCAAGTAGCCTATATCCACACACATTTATTATTGTCTCTGGAGACGGCTACGGTGAAATCTTGATTCAGAAGCTGCATGAAAAGGGGAAGAAGGTAATAATTGTTGCCCGTAAAGGTAATGATAGTCACAATCTCAAAAAGCTTGCAGATAGATTTTACTCGATCGATGAATTGCCGAAGTCGATCGAGACTTGCAAAGTCACAGCATAAACAACCTCGACATTTACCCCGCCGCAGATAGCAAAAATCCAGTTTATTTGATAAACTAGATTCTCCAAACCAACCGCCATCTGCGGCTCTTTAATGTTCGCATAATAACAACACCAACCATTACTAAATTTTCATGCCATTAACTAACCATACACAAGAACTCCAAATAACGATTCCCCAATTCAACAATCAAAAACTGCTGCGCCAAGCACTAACCCACCGTTCCTACGTCAACGAAAACCCCACATTCCGCGAAGCAGATAACGAACGCTTAGAATTTCTCGGCGATGCTTTGCTGACATTTCTCAGTGGCGAATATCTCTATCAGCGTCACCCAGAAATGGGAGAAGATCAAATGACTCGCCGACGTTCTGCATTGGTAGATGAAAAACAATTAGCCAGATTTGCTACCGAAATCAGTTTAGACTTAAAAATGCGGCTCGGCAAAGGAGCTTATCGAGAAGGTGGAATTACTAATCCAAATTTGCTCAGCAGCACCTTTGAAGCATTCGTTGGCGCTTACTATCTCGACACCGAAAATATGGACAAAGTTCGCGAGTTTGTATGGCAAATGTTTGATTCTGTTCCTGACAATGTGGTGGAAACGCGATCGACTGTAGACTCGAAAAACCGCTTTCAAGAATGGGTACAAGCCAACGGTGACACCACTCCGCCCAAATACGTGACAGTCCAAGCAGGAGGAACACCCCATCAGCCAGAATTTCTCGCTAAAGTTTATGTTGGAGACAAATCCTATGGAGAAGGTAAAGGTAAAAGCAAGAAAGATGCTGAGAAAAATGCGGCGGAAGATGCGCTAGCAAAGCTGAAAAAACGCGGATTGATTTAAAGGTGAAAACACCAGTAAAAACTACTATAGCTTTTCTCGGAAAAATGATGTACTCATGGGCATAGGGCATGGGCATCGGGCATACCTCACCACGCTTGAGAAAGGCTATAGCTTATTTACCCGATGACACAATAGGCGCGCGTCTGTGTCACTCTGGGGATAAATTAACTCGCTCAATCAAGGAGATATATAGCCTTTCTCAAAAAGATTAGGTATAATTGACAGCTTATATAACCAATTAAACTCTTAGGGCCCAAGCCCAACAACGTCCGCGAATCTTTATCAATACTTCGGACAGTTTTAGATCTAATCGAGTATCTCAAACCCTTGATGGCTATAGGGATGAGTATTTTTTCAATCTTTAAGTCTAGCCCGGAGTTTCAAAAAAACATTAAAAATGCCAGGGCTTACGCTGTAACGCTTACAGAGTCGTTAAAAAAATGTCCGAAGTATTGTTTATGAGAACCGCTATACAAAACCGAAATGCTGCCTAAAGCTACTCTTTCTTTCTCAGAGTAGAAGCTTTTTTAGCTATGCGAATTAAAGCTCTAGGCGACATATCTTTATCGACAGTGATACGAGAGATTCGGTAATTATTTTCCAGTCGGTTTACTCTAAATAAACGGTCGTTGTACAAAAAGCCTGTTAAATGATATTTAGGCAAAATCTTTTCTACTTCCCAGTCTGATGCGCCGTAGGGATAGGCGATGTGAGCGCCTATCACTTTATTTTTGTCTAAATCTCCCATACATTTTCTCAACTCTGACTTGGATTTAGCAATTTCAAATTCTAATTCTTTTCCGTCAATTTGAGTAAAATTTTTGTGAGCAAAGCCGTGAGACTGAACGTCATAAAAACCTTTTTTGTATCCGTCTCTTAAATCATTGCAAGTAGTATGTGCCACAAAATCTTTGCCCATATCAACACCTAAAAACAGGGGGTTGACAAATAACACAAACTTGCCCTTTTCTTTGTGGGCAACTGCTAGTTTTTCTAAAATGGGAAGTGCATTTTTATGAACCCCTTTATACCCGTCGTCAAAGGCGATCATAATCGGTTTTTGACCAATTTTTTGAGCGGGTATTGGCTGTGATTTTTCGATAAAGTATACGTACAAGTCTTGAGATGATAAAAACCAATAGTTTTCTTTGGCTAGATATTCTAAAAATACGGACAAATCTTGTTTGGTGTAGTCAATGGAAAATGCTGGCCTGTTCGGTGGCAGTTCTGCGGGATTTTGAGTGTCTACAATATCGTGAAAGCCGATTATAGGGATTCTGATGAAGTTAGATTCTACTGTCCAGCTAGAAATACCTAGACTGAGGGCAAAGATTACCAATAAGTAAATCAGTTTGGCTTTGTGTAGCTGCCGAAAAAGAAACCTTTGCAGGAATTGTATGTTTTCTAACAATTGCTCGAACTTCATACTTTCTTTGCCAATTTGTGTGCTTTTTATCTCTACTATTAATAGAGGCAAATTCAGCTAACTTGACATTTTTTTGATATTTCTTTGGAATCTAGGTAGAGTGTGGGATGCCGCAAGCCGATCGCCCAAAGTGCTTCCCAAAATGCTTCCCAGAACCCACAATGCGTTATAATCGGTGCTGGCGCGAGTGTTACGGCTGTCGGTCGAGGGTTGCAATGGCAGAAATCCGTTGACGAGTAGCCCGAGTGTCGATCGTACTTTTTGGAAATATCAGAGCAATTGATGTCTACTCACAACCCGACTACCCTAACCGTAGAAGCAGCACAGCAAATTCTCAAGGATTTTACTTGTCTGGATATGCAATCTGTAGCATCGCCGCTGGAAAAACAGGCGCTGCGTGAAGCGATTTTGCTGGTAGCAAGTTTGTCGGATTACCAAATGCTTGGAGTTTGCGCGACTTCGACGGATGAGGGTTTTGCAGCTTTAGCAACTTATTTGAAGGCTTTGGGATATGATGCTGTTTTAGATCCCAGTGCTTTTGCTGCATTTACTGGTTCGGTTTATATTAAGTTCAATACTTTGAAGGGTTCCTATTATGTTGATGGCTATCCTGGAACTTATCGGGGCGTGTTAGTATCGTGCCAATTTTCCTCGGAAGATGGAGTTAGCGGGACTTACGGTCATTTACCTCTCGATTTATTTGTTGATTAATTGGGAATTGGGAATTGGGAATGGGGAATTGGGAATTGGGAATTGGGAAGAAGGCCAAACAGGGCATTGGGAAGAAGGCCAAACAGGGCATTGGGAATTGGGCATTGGGCATTGGGAATTGGGAAGAAGGCCAAACAGGGCATTGGGAATTGGGCATTGGGAAGAAGGCCAAACAGGGTATTGGGCATTGGAACCAAAAACTAACAAGAGTTAACAGTTAACAGTCAACTGTCAACTGTCAACTGTCAACTGTCAATTAACCTTTATCAACGATCAATTCTGGTTCTGGTTCGGCTTCCGGTGCGATTTCTTCTGGTGAAATTCCCAAAATTTCGCTGTACAAGTTGATATATTTTTTGGCAGAAATATCCCAGCCAAAATCTTCTTTCATGCCGCGCTTTTGCAGTTCTTTCCACTTATCTTTGTAGCGGAAACCTTCCCAAGTTCGGATCATGCAGGTGAACAAGTCGAGGGGTTCGTAGCGATCGAAACAGTAACCTGTGCCGGTATCATTAATGGGGTCGTTGTGAGATACGGTATCGACTAAACCGCCGGTGCGGCGCACCATGGGGACGCAACCGTAGCGGAGGGCGAGCATTTGGCTGATGCCGCAGGGCTCGAAACGGCTGGGCATCAAGAAGGTGTCGCAGCCTGCGTAAATGCGCCGGGAGAGGGCGTCGTTGTAGAGTAATTGGGTGGACATCCGGCCGGGATAGCGGGCGGTCATTTGCCAGAGTTGGGTTTCGTAGTAGCGATCGCCAGTTCCGAGTACAATAAACTGAGCGTCGGTATATGCCATGAAGCGATCGAGCATTTGAATGATCAAATCCAATCCCTTCTGTTCTACTAGCCGCGTCACCATGCCGATTAACAGGGCATTTTTATTCACTTCCAAGCCGACTTCTTCTTGCAGCGCAATTTTGTTAACTGGGCGCTTATCAATAGTATCAACACTGAATTGTTGGTGGAGGTATTTGTCAGTTTCTGGGTTGTAAGATTCTGTATCAATTCCGTTCAAAATCCCCGACATCTTGCCGCCGACGTAAGACAGCAAACCTTCTAATGTTTCCCCATAGGCTGCGGTTTTAATTTGCTCGGCGTAGGTGGGCGAAACTGTGTTTACGCGATCGGCAAACTGCACCGCGGCAGCCATTGTATTGTGACCTTGCATATACCAAGGGCACCAAGTCATCTGCTCCAAACGCCAGCGCCACGGCCCTTGATAAGCTAGATTGTGAATAGTAAAAACTGTGCTGATATCGGGGTCTTGGCTCATCCAAACAGGTATCATTCCCGTATGCCAATCGTGACAGTGCATAATTTGGGGTTTCCAGTGATTCCAGGCAAATTCAGCAGCAGTATTAGCAAAGAAAGTGAACCTCCAATCTTCATCGACACCGCCGTAAACGCGGCGGGGTAAGAAAGATGGATGTTGCATTAAGTATAAAGGTACATCGGTTCCCGGCAGAACACTTTCAAAGACCGAGAAGCTTTGGAACATGGCCTCCCCATTCCAGACGGGTTTTTTGGGAACGTCCATTTTGTCCGGGATGAAGCCGTAGTAGGGCATGAAGATGCGGACATCGTGACCCATGCGGCGCAGAAATTTAGGCAAAGCGCCGACGACATCGCCCATACCGCCCACTTTGGCTAGGGGCGCTGCTTCGGCGGATACAAATAAAATACGCATTATTTTTTTGTGTTCCTTGGGATAGTTAGTCTAGATCAAGTTTAAATGGGTAGTGGCACAATGTTAACGTGCTGTCCAAAAACAAGTATAAATCTCTATTGTCGATGGTTAAGCAGTTTTTTTAGTGCTTAGTTCAAGCATTTAGTAGAGGCTGTGAAGGAAATCTCAAATTTCCTGTCTCAAATCTCTAGTCTCAAATCGACCTTAGAGGTAGGAAGTATGGAGTTTCTGGTAGATAAGATGCGTTTTGATAGTTCGGATACAAAT
Source organism: Microcoleus sp. CAWBG58 (assembly GCF_020883045.1). Taxonomy (NCBI): domain Bacteria; kingdom Bacillati; phylum Cyanobacteriota; class Cyanophyceae; order Oscillatoriales; family Microcoleaceae; genus Microcoleus; species Microcoleus sp. CAWBG58. Next base: position 21,188 of record NZ_JAHRFA010000016.1, read on the forward strand.
ACTGGGAATTGCTAATGGCGGACGTACTGATTGCGATCGCACGTATTGTACCTGACCATGTATGAATGGCGCTGGGGGCGATGGTGTAAATTATTGTTGCAAAACTTGCCAATATGCGTAAAAACAGAAGGCTTTTTCCTAAACACCTATAGAGGCTGAAATTTGGGGAGGAAAAAGCTATGGGGTTTGTGTCAAATGATGCTGCGGGCGATCGGGCTGACAAAGCGGGAGAGAGTAATAGTAAATCTAAGTCCAGTCAGAAGGTGGAAACAGATATGCGATCGGGGCGAGAAAGTAGGGATAATCCGATTAATCTGGTTTTTGATAAAATCGAGGACATTCTGTCGGAAACTTGGGAAAAAACTGGGTTTGGAGAGGTGACTATTGAGAGTGAGAGGGAGAAGAAAAATTTGATTCGGGTAACTGTTAAGGGTTCGACTCATTATCGGTATTTTATTACTGATGAAGATGTTGAGGAGTGGAAGTCGAGAAGGTAAAGTGCGATCGGGCTATTACGCTAATCCGTCAGGTTAAACACGCTAACAGCTAGATTTTACGCGATATCTGTAGGGACGTGGCATTGCTGTTTCCTTACCGGGATCTGCTAAATAAATGGGGTTTTTCAACCGAGGGCGATCGCTAATAAATTTTTTGCATTGGGGTATTGATAAATAGAAGAGAATGATGTAAAATTTCATTTTAGGGTTTTTCAACCCTAAAGTGCATCTAAGCTGTACGGCTGTGAGGGCTGACAGCATTAAAGTTTGAATCAACTGAATATAGGTGACATAAAACCTAGTCTGTGACGGATGTGAGTTTCGCGGGGCTGGGGAAATGGCAGCAGGCGATCCGTGCGATCGCATTTGTCACTTTTCCGGCTAGTTGTTTATTGGCAAATAATTAGTTTTTTGAGAGAAGTTAATAATCATGAGCAAATGGCAATCAATGACTGCTTTGACAGTAGGGACGATCGCGATCGCCCTTAGCAGCGTATCTTTAAGCGCTAAACCCGCTCAAAGTCAACCGGCACCGGGACAGCGCGGTTTTTGGTGCGACAATTCAAGCGGTGTGCCGATTACGATGTATCAAAACGTACAGGGAAATCGAGAACCTTGGATTCGGTGGGTTTCTAATGATTTCTCCGGTGCTGGGTACGATCCTGCGACTCGTTGTCGCGAGGTGAGCAGTCGCCTGGAAACTTTCCGCAGTAACAAAGAGCTTAAGTTCATCACTGTAGGGCTAATGAACGGACAGCGAGTGGTTTGCACTGCCAGCCAAGTAAACGGCCGCTGCCAAGGATTGATATTTACACTGAAACCGAATCAAGATGCAGTGAAAACACTGAATAATCTCTTGGCTTGGCGGGAGGGACAAGCGGGTGCGCCTTCTCTGTCTGAAAGCAAGGACAGTATTCCGTTCATTGATGTCAGCGGCAGGTTGGGGGACGAGGGAAGTACGATCGCGCCCGTAGCTGCGCCAACACCCGCATCAGGGCAACCGCGAGTAGCCCCCGCCCAACCGAGCACTGGTGCCGGATCGCGGGAGCTTTAAGGTGATGAATTTGCGAAGACTGGGACTGACGGGAGTTTGTGCGGTTGTGCTGAGTATTTTTCCAGCTAGTTGCAGCGTTATTGCCCAACCAGTTAGCGCAAATTCTCCCGTTACTGATGCTCAAAATGCCGATGTTGAAAGGTTGGCAAAGTTAACGACGGTACGTATTTTAACGCCTGATGCTTCAGGTTCCGGGGCGATCGTCCAGCGGCAGGGTCAAGTGTACACGGTGCTGACAAATTGGCACGTTGTCGGTTTCAGCCAGCAGCATACCGCGATCGCCCCGGACGGTGAGCGGTATCGGCTGCTGGGTGCTCCGAGACAGTTGGGAAATGCGGATTTGGCGATCGTCCAATTTCGCAGTTCCAACACCTATCAAGTCGCCCAAATTAGCACTGATTTATTAAGAGTAGGAGAACCCGTATTTGCCGCCGGATTTCCGATGTATCGGGGCCGCAGTTTAACAACTACTTTCGAGCAAGGAATTCGGGCATTTAGATTTACCCAAGGTGCTGTATCGGTGCTGCCGCCAAAATCCCTCGCTCAAGGATATCGTTTGGGATACACAAATGATATTGCTGTAGGGATGAGCGGCGGGCCAATTTTTAACGATCGAGGGCTTTTAATTGGGATTAATGGTCGGATGAAGAACGGCGATCCAGATTTTGGAATTTATGCCTTTGAGGATGGAACTGAGCCATCGGGAGCAATGTTGGAACTCATGGTTAATTCTAGTTGGGGAATTCCGATTAGTACCTATTTGCGTTATGCGCGAGTTTCTTTGTAGGGGCGGTGCCCCCGTGCGCGCCCTTAAATTTGGGGCAACCACGGGGGGATTGCCCTTACAAAATCCCCGAAATTTGGGGGAGCCACGGAGGGATTGCCCCTACAAAATTTAGAACTTGTACGCCATTATTTGACATTTTGTTTCAGATTATCAATGGAGTTATTTATGAATTTCGGAGTTTCTCGTTTTAATTATGTTCCGGCGATCGTAGCAGGAACTGCAACAGTTGCAGCAATTATGATTAGCCAGCCTGTCATGGCAAAAACTGCTAAAGAAGTCGCTCAAATAGCAGTTCCCACTACAGTACAGATCAACAATATCCTGAGTCCAGGAGATAGTGGTTCTGGAGTAATTATTACTAAGAAAGGTAAAACATACACGGTGCTAACGGCAAATCATGTCGTGAAAAATCCTAATACTGAATTTATGATTCGGACTTCTAAGGGGAAAGAGCATAAGGTGACGGATGTCAAGGGTTTGCGGAATAATGAGATCGGGCCGGATTTAGCAGTTGTGGTATTTGAAAGTGACGAAGAATATTCCGTTGCACCGATTAGCAATTCCGATGAAGCAACGATTGGATCGGGGGTTTATATTTCGGGATATCCTTTACCTGCGGGTGTGGGGAGTCAAGAACGAGAATATCAGTTTACCAATGGGCAAGTTACTAATGTCCGGTCAAGTAACGATCAAGGATATACGATGCGTTATGCTGCGGTGACGCGGCGGGGAATGAGTGGCGGGCCTGTTTTTGATGTTAGTGGTCGAGTGATTGGTATTCACGGACAGGGAGATACTGACGGTATTATAGCAGTTCAAAATGAGAGTGGACAAAATACGGGAGAGGCGAAAACGGGGTTTAATTCAGCGATTCCGATTAATACTTTTGTGGGGATGATGTCGCAGGTGGGGATAGATAAATCTGCTTTTAAAATTGATAATAAACCGCCAGTTAATGTGGATGCGGAAGAGGTAAAGCCTGGGGAGGCTCAGGGTTGGTTTGGAGATTTTGGTAAAGATATTGTTAAAGATGTGATTCAACGGGGTATTCGGAGGATTTTACCGTTTTAGGGCGTGAGGGCGATCGCACTTTCATGAGGTGGCAAAATGAGGGATGAAATTGATAGTAAAACATGAATAAAATTCGTAGGGGCGGGTTCGCCGATGAATTTTGTCACCCACAGATAATCTTGATAAACCCGCCCCCACCCAACGAATAAACCCGAATAACATCCCCCACACCGTTAAATTCAATTCATTCTTTAATTTTTGCGTGGGGTGGGGGCGGGTTTACGAATTTGTCGATGGGTGTCAAATATCTTGGCGAACCCGCCCCTACAAGATCGATCGGAATGCGGATGTTTAGTTAATTGTTTACGTGAGGTATTTTATGCGTCGGTTTCGTATTTATGCTCTGGGTATTGTCAGCTTTTTTGCTGTTTTAATGAGTGCTTTGCTGGCTCCTGGTACGATTGTCAATCGGGCTTTATTGGCTGCACTTTGTACGGTTTTTAGTTTTAATTCTACGGTTTGCACGGTGAATTTAGCTCAGTCGGGCGATCGGGTGGTGGCGGCGACTCCGCCTGCTGTGGAAAGGAATATTTCGGATTGGTTAGTGCAGCGAGCTCCGGGGGAGTTTGATGATGCACCGAATGTGCTGCCTGGGAGTAATCCGCAAGCGCCGCCGTTTCCTCAAGATCCGGGGCCGAATCAGCCGGTGCGTCCTGATTTTGATAATGATCGTCAGCCATCTGAGCGGCAAAATCCTAACAATATTAAGCAATCAGGCTCTAGCCTTTGGTTCTATAGGGCATATATTTCATCAAATGCGAACGAAGATGATCTGCTTTTCGCCACCGTCTTTGATATTCAGCAGAGTGAAGCCGGAGAAAGTCAAGTTAATGTCTGCAAGGATAGTTGCCTCAATGCTATAGGCAATCTAAACTTGCAGGATGAAGACTTTCAAGTGGAAGATACAGCGTGGATAGCACAAGGAGCAGATTTAAAAACCACAACAGTTTCAGGCAAAAATCACAAACTTTACTGGGGTGAGCTTGAGTCCTCTACAGCCAGTGAAAAAATATTTTTTTCGATTGTAAACCTAAATTATGATACAAATTTTCAGAGCGCTATTTCAATTAAAAATCTTCAGAAAAGCCCGTCAATGGCAGGCAGGATGCCTACCCTACAAAAGTCTTTGGAGATGCCTATTGATTATGCTTCAATAGGAGCCAGTAATGTTAGTTTTACAGGAAAAGAATTAGGACAGCGTATTACTGAGGATACGGTTACGTGGAGTGGAAAACAAACTCAGACACCAAACAACCTCAAGGACATCGCCAAAAATAAATCTCCAGGACAATATAAGGCTGCTTTAGACACAGCATTAAAAGCACTCAAAGAAAAATCTTCTCAAGGATATAAATTTGTTGAAAAGAATATTCCCAAGCTAGGAAAACTTATTAGTTCCCCTCAAACAGCTCGCGATCTTGGAAATATGGTCAGTGGAATTAGTAGAAATGGGAAGGCCATTATACCCCTCTTAAGGGGTGTAGGATCGGTTGGTCTGAGATTAATACCTGTTGTTGGTCAAGTTGTTACACTTGCTTCTATGGCCTACCTAGCTTATGAGGCTATTCAATTTTACAAAAGCATCCCTAAAGATGAGTTTGGTTATAGGGACTGGTGCAGGGAACATCCAAACTGGTGTGGTATTTTTAGTTTAATGGAAGGTTATAGGGATGCTTTTTCACAGGTTTTTCAAAAAGAAGCTGAGATTGCAACTGATATGATTGGATCGGCTACAAAGAACCTAGTTCAGGGATCTTCTTGGGGCGATCCACATCTCACAAGCTTTGACGGTCAAAAATACGATCACCACGCGATCGGTGAATTTGTCCTTACCCGATCGAAAGACAAACACTTCGAGGTACAAGTTCGCGAAGCCCCCTATGGATCGAGCTCATCCCTGGCAATAAATATCGCCGCCGCCATGCGAGTCGGCAACGATCGCGTCGCTATCTATTCCCAAGATTTCCCTGATAACAACACCCAAGATCCCTTGCGCGTTAACGGCAAAACCATCTCAGGGGAAAAACAAAACCTATCGGGTGGTGGCTTTGTTGCTCGCACGGGCAGTGGCAGCTACCTCGTGCAGTGGCCCAGTGGCGAGCAAGTAACCGTGAAGATTTTTAACAAGCTTGTTGAAGTGACACCGGGCGCAAGCGAAGGCGATCGCGGTCAACTCGAAGGCTTGCTCGGCAACTTCAACGGCAACCCCTCAGACGACTTTATGACTCGTGATGGTCGCGTCATTGCAGAAAATAAAGAAGCGATGAACATTGCCCGATCTGTATTAAGCAACTTTGATGTTAGCCGCTGGATTCCTATCCCTATTGATCCTTTGACGGAAGCCTTTTTAGACTCCATTCATCGGCAATTTGGCGATAGTTGGCGTGTTTCCCAAACAGAATCGCTGTTTGATTATCCCGCTGGCAAAAATACGGATAGCTTCACGAATAAATCTTTTCCTGATGGTTTCGTAATCTTGCGGATGCTTGCCCCCCAAGCCGTACAACTTGCAGAAGAAACTTGTCGTAAAGCTGAAGTACCAAACGAACGCCTAGAAGGATGTTTATTTGATGTGGCGGCCAGCGGCGATGTCAGCCTTGCCAGTGTTGCTGCTAACATCCTTAAAAACGAAGTTAAGCAACGAGTTGAACAAGAAATTCGGAATCGCGTTCCGATTCCTTTACCCTTCTAATTCGCGATCGCTCTTTTCATCCCCTTTTACAAAAGAGCGATCGCCCCTAAAGATATTATGGGGCGATCGCTCTTTTGTGTAGAAGGGCGATCGCTTGTAACCACCTATTAGTGAGATTGCTTAGGCGCAATTTCAAATCCTAGTTCAGATACATAAAAACAAACATCAAACTCAGCCAAAAAATTTAACCTGCCTAAAATGAGCGGCATATTTCTTTGTCTAGTCCAAGCAAAAGCCAAGTTAACTGGTGCAAACCTGCTGACTGTCCCTGACAACAACAAAGCCCTAGCCTCGATATTTGCCAGATTTCCAGATCAAGAAATAACAAAGGTTTGTTCGTCCCAAACAGCCCCTAATTGTAAACCAATTTCATAAGGCAAAACATTCATGGTTGCCCCTGTATCCAGCAACCCCATCACTTCAATTGACTGGTTTCGATAGCTTAATATTATCGGTAAATAAGGCGCATAAGATACCTCGCCAGAGCGATTGAATTGAGAGGCAAAAGAGTATTTTTCACCATTAAGCATTTTGCAGTTGCTTTTGTTCCTCTAAAAACTGTGCCAATTGACGTGCTCCTTCATCGGAATTATGCAACATTTCAAAATAATTATCTTTAGACTCTAAGTTAGCCAAATCTTCTTCTTTTGCTAACTCAGAAACCAAAAATTCTATTACTCTTAATTTATCCACACGAGATAAATTACTAAGCAGAGGAAATAATTGTGCAATTGGCATAATTAAAATTTCCATTTATATTCATCTTATTCAGATTACCACCTGTTTTACGCTTTTGTCAAGCTCATCGCTTTTTTGGGGGAAGTGCGATCGCTATTGTCAAGCGTAAAATTTACTTTACTCGCTAGTAACTATTTGGATGACTTAGTTTCCTTCACGAAAAACCAAGTTTATCACCCTATATCCCAATAAGGAGGTATAAAATAAAATAAAATGAAATTTCCCTTGTTGAAAAGAGTAGCATTACGAGTAGATGTACCCAACCACAAACTCTGTCGGGGAGATATTGCTACTATTGTTGAGCATCATCCTCACCCCGATGAGGATGGTTACAGTCTCGAAGTTTTTAATGCTTTAGGTGAAACTATAGCTGTAATTACTTTAGCTGAGTCGGAAATTGAACCGTTAATGTGTAATGAAGTTTTGCGTGTCAGGACTTTGACTGAGGCTGCATAAATAAATATTCAATACTAATCGCTAGAAGGACGGCTTTTTTGTGTGGAAGGGCGATCGCTTTGCTTTGTGAATAGATAAAAAACAGGCTATCGCCCCTCCTAAAAGCTTGTCAAGAAAAAGAACGCTATAACTCAATACAGTTTACTTAAGAAAAATCTGACTTGCCCAAAATGGCTGTATTGCCAGAAAATCGTCAGATGAAATTCATCAAAAGCGTTAAGTAAACCGTATTAAATTATAATCCACTCCATCAAGAGAAGAGTTTTGAACCACAGAGGGCGCAGAGGGCGCAGAGGGAAGAGTATTGCGAGGGTTTTGGATGTCGTAAAAAAACCTTTTGTCCCTCCCCTCTCTGTGTTCTCTGCGTTCTCTGCGGTAAAATCTTCTTAAGATCTATTTCACCTCTTTATAATCCAAAAATCGTCAGATGAAATTTATCAAAAGCGTTAAGTAAACCGTATTGCGCTATAACTGACTATTCCTCATCAGGTTCACCCTCAAAAGTTTCCTCAAATCCAGCTAAAAAGTCATCCAATGCAACGGAGGCGATCGCCAAATTAATAGTATCAGCATCTTCCAATCCCCACGTGTTCACCCCAACCACTTGACCGGCCATATTAATCAACGGGCCGCCCGAATTTGCCGGATTAATCGCCGCATCCGTTTGCAACACCTTCACCTCGGCAACCTCATCTTCATCATCCTCGCCCACCTCATACTCTTCCGGTTCGCGAATTTCAGTAATAATACCTTGAGTTACAGTTGCAGCAAACTGTCCCATAGGATTGCCCACAGCAATTACCCGATCGCCCACTTTGACATCAAAACACAATTCTAGGGGAGGATATTCTTCGGGAGACTCCACTTGTTCCCCTGTTGCCGGATCGATGATAAAACCAGTAATCAACAGCAATGCTAAATCCTCTTCCGCATTGCCTGTAAATACCACCTCTGCCATTCTCAACTTTCCGTCGTAAGTTTCCACTAAAACCTGTTCGACTTCATCTTCTTCGTAGAAGTAATCTTCATCTGCAATATCTTCGATAACGTGATAGTTAGTGACAATTATGTCAGGAGATACAAAAAAACCGCTCCCGGAAGAAATTTCTTCTCCTGTATCCCAATCCATCACGTAAACTGAAACTATGGAGGGCAAAACTTGCTCGACGACATCGGAAGAGTTTCCCGCCTGAGTTTTCAACTCTTTCAATTGCTGCTGCAAAGCTTTCCGATCTGCCTGCATTTTGCGATAAAGTTGCTGAACTTTTGTCAATTCTAGCTTTAATTGAGTTTCCTGAGCGCTCATATTTTGCATTTCCCTGAAATAGGTGGCTGATTTATTGTCGATGTTTGATTGCAGATTTTGGATTGGTATATTGACAATTATAGGGCTGATGCAAAGAAACCCGGTTTCCACGAAAAATCCTGGGCTTTACAGCAATTTAATGGGTCGTTGCACATATCCCGATGCCCCTAAATCCCCCTTTCCAAGGGGAGTAGGGGTTGACTTTGAATTCTTGCTCCCCCTTGGAAAGGGGGCTGGGGGGATCGGATTCTACGGGGCCTCATAAAAAATTGGTATTACAGCAAGGTATCTATCCATAAACCTGGTTCTCAACATCCTGCGGAGCATCCTAAATTAGTCAGATATTTGTGAACTTGGCAATTTTATTTAAAATCACCATCTAAAATCTACCATCAGACTGCTATTGTACCTGTCAAAACAAAAGCGAACCGCCATTTATGTTTATTTTACCAAATGCGATAAATCGCGTTTCAAAGCCGTGAAAAATAGATGCCGATCGCATTTATGAACCGCGTTGAACTTCGACAAAGATTTCCTCTAAAATAGCACTCGCTCCCTGGGCGCGCAGGCGGTGGGCGAGGTCTATTCCCAGCATTTCAGCAGTCTCGGCTGCACCGGAAACAGTATCTTTGACAAATCGCTGGCCGTCGAGACTGGATACCATTCCGGTTAAGGTTAATTGACCGTTTTCTATTTTGGTATTGACGCCAATCGGTACTTGACAGCCGCCTTCTAATTCCCGCAGAAATGCGCGTTCAGCATAACATCTTTGGGCGGTTTCGGAGTGTTCTAGAGCTTTAATAACTTCCAGGATTTCTGGATCTCCGGCGCGGCATTCGATGCCCAAAGCACCTTGTCCGACGGCGTGGAGGGAGATTTCAGGATCGATAACTTGGTGGATGCGATCGCCCATTCCCAATCTTTCGAGTCCGGCAACTGCTAAAATAATTGCGTCGTAACCGCCATCATCTAATTTAGCGAGTCGAGTGTTGAGATTGCCGCGAATATCTTTGAATTCAAAATGAGGGAAATGGTGCCGCAGTTGAGCCAGCCTGCGGAGGGAAGAAGTGCCGATTACTGCACCTTCGGGGAGGGTGTCAAGTTGCTTGTCTTTGTGCTTGGAGTGAACTACCAGGGCGTCAGCGGGATTTTCCCGTTCGGTGACGCATCCTAATATTAAACCTTCGGGTAAGTTGGTAGGCAAATCTTTGAGGGAATGCACGGCAAAGTCCGTTTCGTTGTTCAGCATTCCCGTTTCTAATTCTTTGGTGAAAAGTCCTTTATCGCCAATTTTAGCAAGGGCGACATCAAGAATTATGTCCCCTTGGGTGGACATGGTGTGGACTTCAAAAGTGTGTTGCGGGAAGCGTTTCTGTAATTCTGCTTGCACCCAGTGCGTTTGAACGAGGGCGAGTTGGCTTTTGCGAGAACCGATGCGGACGGTTCGGGAAGGGGCAGATGTGGTTGGGGACATAAGATCGATCGCAGGATAGCTTGAAATGAGCCAGTATATTCACCTGATCTAGCGTACCGCAGGTGGGGACTTTAATTGCTGGTTGGGACAATTCGGGCGATAAAATAGCAATACCAGATATTGACCCGTAGCAGCAGCGAGCTTTGAGGGTGTTTCCAATTTTGGGTTGGCTTGGGTGGCTTGAGCCGATCGGCATTTCGAGCCAAAGGCAGCCGAGGATGTATGATTTTCCTAGAGTTAATGCGGGTGAACGCGCTAGAAGCCGGCGGCAGCCCGTTACTTTTTATGTCGTGTCGAGCTCGAAACCAATGTAGATTATTAAAGTACGTCTTAAGGTATGTAGTTGCGATGAAAGCGCTCTTGTCTATGCGAAAGAGCGCTTTCATCGCAACAACGTACCTAATACAGAAATGTAATGATGTAATTGCGATCGAACTTCTCAACCAGGCTAATAGAGTACCATCAAAAGTTAATTTGTCAAATCACTAAAGTCATAAAACCATGAAAAATGCTCTTGATGTAGCCCGTTACTTTTTATGTCGAGTCGATCGCGAAACAAGTGTAAGTTATTAAGGTACGTTTTAAGGTATGTTGTTGCGCTTTAGCGCTCTTCTCTTGTCTGTGCGAAAGAGCGCTCAAGCGCAACTACGTACCTATTAACGTTGTCCGGCTTGAAGTGCAGAATTTACAATCGCAACAACATCTGACTGTCGTCCATTTTTCACACTTACTCGGTACAGCACTCCCAGCCTTTGCCACTCAACAGAAGCAATGCAATAATTGCCACAACTATTGAAATAAGTTCCCTTCATTCCGCCTGCTAATTCAATACTTCTGTAAGTATCTCTCGGCAATTGCGAAGGCGGCGAAATCGCTTCATCTCTTTTCGCTTCAATTGTGCCGAAAGTACAGGCTCCCCCGCGACATCCTTTGCCAAAATACATTTCAATAATGTAGCCGTGGGAGCCAGCTTTGATATCAAAATCAAGTTCCTGAGTATCCGATAGAGGAAGCATACTCGGCAGAAAAACTGGTACTCGCGTCTTGCCTTTGATTTGCCCAAAGATGTTACTTACAGGAAAACGAGTTTTAGCTTGATTTGCACCTGAATTGTTGGGGATTGGGGGAAACTTTTGGACAAAATCTCTCCACTGTAAAACTCTATTTTTAGCAACGTTCAGAGTGGGAATTGAATATTTTACAACGGCAAGAGAAGGGCGGCCGTCTTTTTGATTAAAGTTGCGGCGAATGACTGTATTTTCGGGTTTGCCCAATCCGTAAGTTGTGGCGGTGGAACGGGCTATCTCGCAGCTAATTTTGAAGATTCCCATGTCAATGTTGCCATTTGCGGCTTGGTAAGACCAATTGTAACCTTCAGAAGTGCGATCGCGATCGCACAAAAAACGCGAAATTTCAAACATCTTGGCAAGATGAACGTCGTAAGGGCGCAGCTTGCGGCTGCTGGTAGATTGTGCGGTATTGCGATCGGGCACAATAAAATCGATCGATTGCCAGCCATCTTTGGAGGTATAATTAAACCAGCGAATTTCTGTCACAGACACTTCAAGACGTGCTAGCGCGGAATTGGGCGTCAAAAGTGCGATCGTAAAAGCAGTCATCACACCAGCAAAAATCGCCCAAAATAGTCTTTTTCCCCTCATCCTGATTTCCCTGTAGACATCACAACCATTCTCTCTTGCTTCCCCAGCTTAACTGGTTTCAAGGCTCCCAAAATATATATAGCGGTTTTCACAAAGATTCGCGGACGTTGTTGGGAAGAGAGCCCTCTTGATTTCAGCGGTTATGTAAGCTGTCAGCCATACCTCATCTTTTTGAGAAAGGCTATAATATTCTCTGTCATTGCGAGGAACGAAGCAATCGCCAAGACTAAAATTGCTTCGTTTCTCTACAAAATCGCAAATTATCCTAGCGTTTACCAGCTTGAATAGCAGAATTGGCAATCTTAATTAAATCTGCTTCCGCTCCATTTCTAATCGCTACAGTATACATAAAACCCTGAGTTTTCCACTCAAGATTAGCCGTGCAGTAAGCCCCGCAACCATTGTGGAAATTTCCTTTCACTCCGCCCGCAAGTTGAACAGTTTTTAAAGTCTTAGTTACCCCTTCGATCTTAGTCGAAAACTCACCACCTTTTTGACCTCTAATTTCTCCAAGAGTGCAAGCGCCCGTACCTTTGCAATCTGCTGTAAATTCCATAGAAACAATATAGCTGTCGGGTTTACTTTGGGTTCGATAGTAAAGTTTCTGCGAAACCGGAACCAAGCTGGGGATAAAAATAGGTACTTGCGTTTTGCCTTTTAACTTTGGCAAAATTTCACTTACAGGCACAGCAGCATCAGCTTTAGCAACAGGCTTTGTTTCCGCCAGCATCTGCGGCAATTTTCCCGCACCGAAAACTTGCGATACAGGCACTAAAGCAGTCAATACGCACGCAGAAGTCGCCAAAAGTAATAATTTATTGTTCACTATTTTTGTCCTCAATGTCGAAACAGTCTAGTTTTGCACTGAACCGCGTTCATTTAATTTACAACACAACTCCCAAATACAAAAGCCACAGCAGGCATTCAGGAAAAAAGCAAGTTTAAATTTTCTTTACAAATGCACGGAAATATGAAGTAACAGATAAAATAGAGAAGGCGAGTAATTTAGGAGTCAAACGTGGAACTGCAAGAGTATTTACGCCAGCACGGATTAGAAACTTTGTGCGAAACTTATCATATCAAAGTTACCCGCCACCGCCAATATCCCGATTTAGTCTGTCTGAAATATTCGCAGATAGAATCCCCGCTGGGCGAAAAAATAGTCCAGCAGTGCCGCGGCATTATTTTAGATGAATCTCAAAATTGGGAGATTGTTTCTTATCCCTACGACAAATTTTTTAACTACGGGGAAGGCCACGCCGCAGCAATTGATTGGAGTAGCGCCAAGGTTTACGAAAAATTAGACGGTTCGCTGACTGTACTGTATTTTTATCAGGGAGAATGGAGAGTGCAATCTAGCGGCACTCCCGATGCAGCGGGCGAAGTTAACGGTTTTGGATTTAGCTTTGCCGAACTTTTTTGGAAAGTCTGGCAAGAATTGGGCTATGAATTACCAGAAGCCACAGACGAGTGTTTTATCTTTGAGTTGATGACACCTTATAATAGAATAGTTGTGCAACAAAAAAACAATGATATCGTGCTGCACGGGGTTCGCAATACTGAAACTTTGCGAGAAACAGATCCCCTTTTTTGGGCAAATAGATATGTCTGGAAAGTAGTCGAATCCTATCCTTTAACTAGCTGGAAAGAAGTTATCGAAGCCGCTCAACATTTAGATCCGATGGATTCGGAAGGGTATATCATTTGCGATGATAACTTTAACCGAGTTAAGGTTAAGTCTCCGCAATATGTGGCGATTTCCCATCTCCGCGAAGGATTTTCGACGCGGCGGATGATCGAAATTGTTTTGACTAACGAAGGAGAAGAGTTTTTAGCTTATTTTCCCGAGTGGATTGACTTGTATCAAAAAGTGAAGAGTAAATATGAATTGTTAGTTCAAGAAATCGAGGAGGTTTACCGACAGCACGAACATATCGAAGTGCAGAAAGATTTTGCGTTAGCTGTGAAAGATTTGCCGTATTCCGGGATTTTGTTTTCTTTGCGGGCTCGCAGGGTTGCGGGAGTGAAAGAAGCTCTCCGCGATGTTACGATTCATAAGATAGAGGAGTTATTGGGTTTGGATTATATCAATTTAGGACTTTAGTCCTTCTCCAAGTTCGTAGTAAGGACTTTAGTCCTTCTCCAAGTTCGTAGTAAGGACTTTAGTCCTTCTCCAAGTTCGTAGTAAGGACTTTAGTCCTTCTCCAAGTTCGTAGTAAGGACTTTAGTCCTTCTTAGGCTTAATAAGGACTGAAGTCCTCACTACGAACCGGGGATGAATGAGGACTGAAGTCCTCACTACGAACCTGAGATTTTTTTTAAATAGCTAGGATATATAGAATGAAAAGAGTTATTGTACTTGTCGGCTTACCTGCATCTGGAAAATCTCAATTTGCGAGAGAATTGCTGCTGTCTGAACCTGCAAGATGGGTGCGTAGCAATAAAGATTTACTTCGAGAAATGGCCCATGCTTCTCATTGGTCTCCGGCGAATGAAAAGTTTATTGTGCAGTTGAGAGATACGATTATTCTGATGGCTTTGGAAAGTGGCAAGCACGTGATTGTTGATGATACTAATTTCGGGCCTCACATCGATCATATCAAAGAGTTGGTTAAGGGTAAAGCCATCGTTGAAGTCAATGATTCTTTCCTGCAAGTTCCGGTGGAGGAGTGTATTAAACGGGATTTAAAAAGACTTAATTCGGTGGGCAAAGATGTGATAATGAAGATGTACAATAAGTACGTGCGGGTTCCGATTGCGCCGCCGGAATATAACCCGGATTTGCCGGATGCAATTCTTGTGGATATGGACGGTACATTAGCGCTTCTCAATGGTAGAAATCCTTTTGATGCTTCTAAGTGCGATCGCGATTTACCGAATCAGCCCGTCTTAGATACCGTCCGCAAGTGGCAGTCCAGCGTTAATATTATCGTAGTATCGGGCCGAACCGATGACTGTCAGCCTCAAACTGAACAATGGTTGCGGCAGTACGAGGTCAATTATGCCGCTCTTTATCTGCGAAAAACCGGAGATATGAGGAAGGATGCGATTATGAAAGAGGAAATCTACCGCCAGCATATTGATGGGAAGTATAACATTAAGTTTGTTTTGGACGATCGCCAGCAAGTAGTTGATATGTGGAGGTCGTTTGGATTGACGGTATTTCAAGTTGATGAAGGGGATTTTTGATCTGGGTTGTTGTGTTATTTTGGTGATAGTTATGATTTCAAATCGCGAAATGGTTGAGGCTTTTGGTAGCTCAATCATGAAAAACGAAATCAAAAAAGAAATTTTACAGTTAATAGCTCAACATGATGGTAAGTGGTATTGGTATCAAATTGACCGCTACCTTAGCATCTCTCATCCAGAAATGCCTGGTCCGTACATTGACGAAATCAAGGCACTTAAAGAACAGGGATTGATTGAGGAGCGGAAATATTCTAGTTCTGAATTTACACGATACTGGATGACTGATGAAGGAAGAGCGCGATTACAATAGTTTGCTTAATTGCAAGGGAATCAAGTATCTTTATGGCAATGCTAGTCGGTTTTACTTTTTACCAGGTCGATTATAAATGTTTGTTGAGTGTCGGTGAATTTCAAACTATCCCTAATGCTACAATCAAAGATCAGACGGCGGTTAAAACCGCGTCTACACAAACGATGTCCGCCTCCGCGGACTGAAGACAATATCTAATTTTAACCCCTCGTTCTTCAACCCGCGCACCATCCGGGTTTTGTTTTTATAGACGCGGTTTTAACCGCCGGGTGTTCTAAAAGTTTACCGAGTCCAAGCCAGCCATTTATTAAACAAATTCTTGACAAACGGTGTCAAACGAGTGCGATTGTACGCATCCCCAGCTTTGCGAATCGCATCGGCTTGCGTCGGATACGGATGAATGACACTAGCAATTTTCCCTAAACCAATATTGTTTACCATTGCTAAAGTAATCTCGCTAATCATATCTCCAGCGTGTCGCGCTACAATCGTTGCACCTAATATTTTGTCGCTACCTTTCTTAACGTGGATTTTCACAAAACCCTCGTCTTCGCCGTCTATAATTGCTCTATCGACTGTATCGAAAGGAATTAAAAACGTATCGACATCAATCCCCGCAGCTTGCAATTCGCGATCGCCCAATCCGACGCGCGCCACCTCTGGGCTAGTATAGGTACACCAAGGTATAGTCAAGGCGCTGAGCTTTTTGCGTCCGAAAAACAGAGTGTTTTGAATCACCATTCTGGCGGCAAAATCCGCAGCGTGGGTGAATTTATGCTTCATGCAAATGTCGCCGGCGGCATAAATCCGGGGATTGGTTGTTTGTAAGTTGTCGTTGACAAATACACCTCTTCGTGTGTCGTACTGCACGCCGACAGCTTCTAGGTTCAATCCTTCCACGTTTGGCGATCGCCCTACGCTGACAATAATCTCATCTACCGTTACTGACGCTTCCTTGCCTTGAGATTGATAATAAACTATTTTGCCTGCATTTGTTTTTTCAACGCGCTCTATTTTCGATTCTAGAAGTAGCTGAATTCCTTCTTTCACAAAAGCCTGCTGCACGATTTTAGCAGCATCAATATCTTCCTTATCCAAAATCTGAGCATTTTTGTGCAGCAACACGACTTCGCAACCCAAGCGCCGAAAAGCTTGGGCTAATTCGCAGCCGATCGGCCCACCGCCAATTACTGCCAAACGCTGAGGTTTTTCTGTGAGGTTAAATACAGTTTCATTTGTTAAATATCCAGCTTCCTGCAAACCGGGAATTTGCGGTGCTAGCGCCCTTGCGCCTGTGCTAATTACTGCTTTTTTGAAGTTAAGAGTTTGACCTGCAACTTCTATGGTAGAATTGCTAGTAAAGCGACCGGAACCTAAGAAAACATCAACTCCTAATTTGTGCTGGTAGCGTTCCACAGAATCAACATCGCTAATTCCCGCCCTGATGCGCCGCAGTCTTGCCATTACGGCTGAAAAATCAATTTCTGTACCGTTAGGAACGCTAACACCAAATTTACTTGCTTCCCCGATATCGGCGACAGTACGAGACGATCGAATCAGCAATTTTGAAGGCACGCAACCGACATTCAAACAGTCGCCGCCCATCAAATGTTTTTCAATCAAAGCAACTTTTGCACCCAAACCTGCGGCACCCGCAGCCACAATTAATCCGGCGGGGCCCGCGCCAATTACTACTAAGTTGTAGCTGCTAGCAGGCTGCGGGTTTACCCAATCTGGGGGATGCAAGTAGGAGACTAATTTTTGGTTGTATTCGTCCATCGGGGGGACTGTTAGGCGATCGACTTTTGACTGCGACATGAGCAAATGTTCCTAATTAAATAGTTTCATCTAAAGCTTTGCGAGCAATCCGAGTGATATAGATAGTGACGGCGACAGCAGCCGTAAAACTGATGGTATTAATCAACCATTTTACAAGTTCGGCTTGAGGATTTGCAGGCTGATTGCCCGTACATATAGCTGCAATATTTCCTACCAAAGAGCCTGAGTAAACGTACATCACAGTTCCGGGAATCATGCCCGAGGAACCTAATACATAATCTTTCAAAGAAACCTGAGTAATCCCCAAAGCGTAATTCAACAAATTGAACGGAAATAAAGGACAAAGACGTGTCAAAAAGACTATTTTTAATCCTTCTTTAGCAACGGCGCGATCGAGGGCTTGAAACTTTGGGTGAGCTTCCATATATCTTACCACGCGATCGCGCGACAGGTATCGCCCGATCAGAAAAGCAAAGGTCGCCCCTAAGGTGGCGGCGATTAACACGTATATCGAACCCCACCACAGCCCAAACAGCACTCCGCCTCCCAAGGTCAGCACGGAACCAGGTATAAATAGTATCGTAGCGAAGTTGTAGGTAGCGATAAAGGCGATCGGGCCCCAGACGCCTAAATGCTCGATTTGGATTAAAACCGCTCTTAACAGTCCTTGAACGTAGGCGGATCTAGTTGCTACAATTAAAAAAGGGACTGCAAGGGCGATCGACAAAAACAACAATCTGCGTTTAAAAGTATACCTGCTAGAAATCTGATTGGCTTCTGGCTCCATAATTGACCGATAAATAGATAGATACCAGCATTATATAGCAGTTGTTAACTTACCAGAAACAATTGCTTGCAAGCCTCTCCCTTGAGGAATAAATTGGGTGAATCTCGTTTTTCAAGAGGGCGAAGCACGATCGCATATAAGTTATTAGTTATAATCCCATATTCACCGAGGTCATGCTATAGCCCATACGGATATATTTGCCAACATCAGATGCACCCGAGAAACTAAAATCAGACTATTCATTACTCTAATCCTCGGACTTTTAGATAGAGGCAACTGTCAACTGTCAACTGTCAACTGTCAACTGTTCAACATATCAACCATGAGCGCAAAAATACAACTTCCAATTCCAAAATATTTCGACGCCCATAAAATCAGTGAAATCTGGCGAGTTCCCTATCAAGAAAGAGCGGCTGAAGCTAAGAATTGGGCTTTGAAACATAGTATTCAGCCAGCAGCTAGCGACGAAAAGCAAATTTGTTTGCTAATAATTGATGCCCAAAATACATTTTGTATTCCCGAATTTGAACTGTTTGTCGGCGGGCGTTCCGGTAGCGGTGCTGTCGATGATAACTTGCGCCTGTGCGAATTCATCTATCGGAACTTAAACGCAATTACTACGATTGCGCCGACAATGGACACGCACACGGCTATGCAAATTTTCCATCCCATATTTTGGATAAACGCAGCAGGCGAACACCCTATTCCCGCCGCCACATTAATTACTCTGGAAGATGTGCTGCAAGGAATTTGGAAAGTCAACCCAGCCGTCGCTGACAGCATCGCGGGTGGAAACTTTGACGCATTGGAAAAACACGCCTTCCACTACGTCAAAAAACTCAGCGACGATGGGAAATATCCCCTGACAATTTGGCCGTATCACTCGATGCTGGGCGGCATCGGACACGCCTTAGTTTCCGCTGTGGAAGAAGCTATATTTTTTCATACGATCGCCCGCGAAAGCCAAGCACTTTTTGAAATCAAAGGTGGTAATCCGCTTACAGAAAATTATTCGGTTTTGCGCCCGGAAGTTTTGGCAGGATTCGACGGCAATCCGATTGCCGAAAAAAATGCTAAGTTTATGGATAAACTGCTAGAATTTGATGCGGTAATTATTGCCGGACAAGCTAAAAGTCACTGCGTTGCTTGGACGATTGATGATTTGTTGACTGAAATTTTGGCGCTGGATTCGCAGTTAGCCAAGAAGGTTTATTTGTTGGAAGATTGTACTTCGCCGGTTGTGGTTCCGGGTGTTGTAGATTTTACTGAACAAGCAGATGCAGCTTTTTTAAGATTCGCGCAGGCGGGGATGAATGTGGTTAAATCTACTCAGTCAATTGATAGTTGGCCCGGTATTTGTTTGTGAGATATTTGATGAATGCTATAAAAAGAGCGCCCAAGCGCAACTACGTACCAATGAATCCTATTTCCTCATAAATGGCTTGGCTTTGGGTGAGGAATTGCAGCCCGGTTTCCGTGGCATTGGGATTAGTTTTGTCTGGGTGTTGATAGATTTCACCGAGGAGTTTGAGGGCTTCGGCTTGAAGTTTACGGCGGTTGTAAGTTTGGAAGCTGTCGAGGGATTGTTGGGTGAGGGTAATCGCCAGATCGAGATTTTGTAGGGCTGGAGTTTCGAGGTAGGCGCGGGCGATTTTGAGGCTTTCTTCGGCTTGGTTGAGGGTTTCGCCGAGGGTGGTCAAGATGTTGAAGCCAATAGGATAGCTGGTGTTAAATTGGACGATGAGATTGGGTTGGGTTGGGTCGTTGGGAAGGAGGTGGCGGAGTTGTTCGGCGTAGATGAGGCTGAGGCTGATGTGGTCGTAGGCGAGGTTTGCTTGGTAGTCGCCTTTGGTGTTGATTTGGATGGCTTGTTGGAGGTTTTGTTCGGCTTGAGTTAGTTGGGCGAGAACTGTGGTCTGAACGGTTATCTGACGAGTATGTTTGCATTGACTATTGGCAATGTTTCTAAGCTGACGTGCCAGCTTTTGTTGGTGGTCTAGCTGCTGATAAAGGTCGCGGCTTTGCTGGTGGTATTGAGTGGCTGTATCGTAATTTTCCCATCTGTAATAAATTTTGCCAAACTGCCAGTAGGCATCGGCAATATTGAGTTGGCCATCCAGTTGTTGGCGAATCGCTAAATCCTGCTGTTCTGCTTCCAAAGCTTGCTGATACTTGCCCCAATCTCGATAACAATCGGATATCCAGTACCACAAGTTGGCAACATCAGATTCCTTGCCCAACTGCTGATAGAGGTCTCGGCTTTGTTCGTGATGGGCGATCGCTTCTGCATACTTGTTCCACTCTTGATAGATTCGTCCCAATCCAAAATAAGCACTGGCAATTCCAGACTGGTCATCTAGCCGTTGACGAATTACTAACTCCTGTTGTTGTGCTTCCAAAGCTGGCTCATACTTGCCCCAGTCTCGGTAACAAGCAGATATCCAGTTCCACAATCCAGCAACATCAGATTCTTTGCCCAACTGCTGAAAGAGATCTCGGCTTTGTTCGTGATGAGCGATCGCCTCTGCATATTTGTTCCAGGCTTGATAGATTTGTCCCAATCGAAAATAGGCATCGGCAATACTGAGTTGGTCATCCAGTCGTTGACAAATCGCTAAAGTCTCTTGTTGTGCTTCCAAAGCTTGCTGATACTTGCCCCAATCTCGATAACAATCGGATATCCAGTACCACTGGTTGGCAACATTAGTTTCCTTGCCCAACTGCTGATAGAGGTCTCGGCTTTGTTCGTGATGGGCGAGTGCCTCTGCATACTTGCTCCAAGCTTTATAGATTAGTCCAAACTCATAATAGGCTAGTGCAATCCTAGACGGCTCATCCAGCCGTTGACGAATCGCTAAAGTCTCTTGTTGTGCTTCCAAAGCTTGCTGATACTTGCCCCAATCTCGATAACAATCGGATATCCAGTTCCACAGGTTCGCAACATCAGATTCCTTGCCCAACTGCTGATAGAGGTCTCGGCTTTGTTCGTGATGGGCGAGTGCCTCTGCATACTTGTTCCAAGCTTGATAGATTCGTCCCAATTGCCAGTAGGCACTGGCAATTCCAGACTGCTCGTCGAGCCGTTGACGAATCACTAACTCCTGCTGTTCTGCCTCCAAAGCTTGCTGATACTTGCCCCAATCTCGATAACAATCGGATATCCAGTTCCACTGGTTGGCAACATTAGTTTCCTTGCCCAACTGCTGATAGAGGTCTCGACTTTGTTCGTAATTGGCGAGTGCCTCTGCATACTTGTTCCAAGCTTGATAGATTCGTCCCAATTGCCAGTAGGCACTGGCAATTCCAGACTGCTCGTCGAGCCGTTGACGAATCACTAACTCCTGCTGTTCTGCCTCCAAAGCTTGCTGATACTTGCCCCAATCTCGATAAGAATCGGATATCCAGTACCATAGGTCAGCAACATCAGATTCCTTGCCCAACTGCTGATAGAGGTCTCGGCTTTGTTCGTATTGGGCGATCGCCTCTTCATACTTGTTCCACTCTTGATAGATTCGTCCCAATCGAAAATAGGCACTGGCAATATTTGGCTGATTCTCCAGCCGTTTATAAATCACTAAACTCTGCTGTTGTACTGCCAAAGCTTGCTCATACTTGCCCCAATCTCGATAACAAACGGATATCCATAACCACTGGCCAGCAACATCAGATTCCTTGCCTAACTGCTGATAGAGGTCTCGGCTTTCTTCATGATGGGCGATCGCCTCTGCATATTTGTTCCAAGCTTTATAGATTCGTCCAAACTGATAATAGGCACTGGCAATTCCAGACTTATCCTCCAGTCGTTGACAAATTGCTAAATTCTGCTGTTGTGCTTCCAAAGCTTGCTGATACTTGCCCCAATCTCGATAACAATCCGATATCCAGTCCCACTGGTTGGCAACATCAGATTCTTTGCCCAACTGCTGATAGAGGTCTCGGCTTTGTTCGTGATGGGCGATCGCCTCTGCATACTTGCCCCACTCTTGATAACTGTTACCAATGTTCCAGAGAAGATTGCATTCAGCTTTGAAATTTTTCGATTGCCGTGCAATGGCGATCGCCTGCTGAAAGCATTCTAAGGATTTTTCGTATTGACTGTGAGATCTGTGACAGACACCCCGATACCTCCACAAAATTAACGATTCAGTAGCATCCGCATCAAAATTCAACTTATCCGAACATTGCTGATAGTATTGCAATCCCTGCTCGTAATTATCTTTTTTCTCATAGGCAATAGCGATCGCCCACTGCACAAAACCATCTAAATAGCAATCATCTCGATCTGCTAGCAGTTGCAAATGTTCAATAGCCCGATCGTAATTATCTGCCCTCAAATACGAAAATGCGGTCACAAAGGCTAAAGACTTTCGATACTCAAAACTGAGATTTTCTGACTCTAAACCCCACTTCAGGGGGGTCGTCATCTCTGCACCCAACTCCGCCACCAACCCCCGCAAATCGTTAAACAACGATGGCGTTAACCGCTGTACAAACTCCCCTACGCGCTGCGCCAACAACTCTCCAGCATTACCGCAAGCCACATACAGCATCCCCACCAGCGCCCGGTTCCGCTGCTCCTCCGACAACTGTCGATTATCCGCAGCTAGCTGCAACCGATCGCAAACTTGATGATTAAATGCCTCTATTCCTCGCAACCGCTTTAACAGTTGCTGAACCGGCTCCTGAGCAAAATCCTCATCCAATCCTAAATAAGTTGATACCAAAAGATCGATCGGCCTTGTAGAGAATGCTGAAGTAACCCGAACTTCCGCCAATATCTGACCCACAAATAGCAAATCTTGCCACATTCCCTCCGACTCCCGCACATCTCCTTCTGCTACTGAGTGCCAAACCAAAACTAGAACATCCGCCACCTTTTTGAGTTGAATTTCCTGGCCGATAATGTTTGGCTGATAGTCCGACAAATGACTAAATAGCTTTTTGAGAAGACGATTAAGTCGGTTTTGATCGTTACTTATATATCCCAATGCCAACAAAATCGGTTCATTCCACCTGGCCTGATTGCGATAAGGACTAATAATATTCAAAATATCATCAATCTCATTGTCCGCAATCCGTCGAGCCGCAAAGTATTCCTCAAACGTCAGGTGCATAAACCCATACATTTCCGGAGCCCGCTCAACAAACAGCCCGGTTGTCTCCCGCACCTTCCGCAAAAACTGCCGCACCAACTCCAACGCGATCGGCTCATCCACGCCCTTTAACTCTGCCATATGTGGCGTCAACCATGTTTCAACTTCTGCCTGAGCAACCACACCAGAAGGCTTTTCCTCGTGCATCCGCAACGCCAGCGGAGCCAGCAAAGCTGTCACATCTTCTTCAACCAAAATCAGTTGTCGGTGTCGCGCTTGATAGGGAACATTGCGGCCTATTTGCCAATCTTCAATTAGAGTTTTGACAGCCAATTGGTAAAGTTCAACCCGTCGTTGTGGCAGTCGAGTTCCATTCCGGTGAATCAGCGCCAAAATTGTTAATAGCAAAGGATTAGCCGCAAACCGCCTGACTCCTTGATTGCTCGAAATCTCCTGAACAATCTCTTGGGCTTCTCGATCTGCATCTCGCTGCTGCGAGCTAGAGTCAACGTCTGGACGTTGCGCCATTTCAACTGCCAAGCACCAGCGTTTGAGGAATTCATCAATTTGCTCATCGCCCATCGGGGTAATTGTAAATTCCTGAAACCGACTCCCCAAAGCCGCCTGTTTGTACCCGGCAATCCGACTGGTAACAACAAATTTATTATTGCGATAGTCATCGACTAATCGATTGATTTGCCGAACTACTTGCGATCGATTATCTTGGTCAAAAACCTCATCCAAGCCATCGAGCAAAACCAAACAATCACCCATTGCGAGACGGTTGAGCAACAGATTTGCCACCGAGTCTCCATCGGAGGAATCAAAGCGATGTTCCCATTGTCGATAAAACTGCTGGAGATAATCTACGAGGCTCAAATCAGGATTATCTGTCAGGCGTTCAGCATAATCAGCAATCCGAAACAAAATCGGCAGTCGCGTCTCTCCTAGTTCCTCTTCTTTGCCTCCTTGAACAACCGATTTGCGATCGCGCTGAGCCAAGGAAAAATGTCTGGCTAAATACCGCAGCAAAGTTGTTTTTCCTGCTCCTGGATCGCCCAAAATCAGGCAATAGGTATGCTTGCGAACCGCTTCTGCTAGATCCAAGATTTTAGTCACGCGCTGCTGCCGAGTATCAGATTCTACGTGGAACTCTAATGTACTTTCGAGTCTCGATTCATCGATAAATCTGGGTTGCGGTGTTCTGGCTTGATGCAGCCCATCTTCCCATTCATTTGCACCGAGCGCAACTCCCAGACTAAGCTGGCTGAGGTACATCGGCGCTTCTGCTGAAAATATGCGCTCTTTAAAAGACTGACTTCGCCTCTCTTCCCAGGAACCCTGAAGCGACACATAAATGCGATCGAGAGAAATATCAACCTGTCGATTTACCTGCATCACGCCACTAACTCTCAGTCGTGAATTCTCGGAAATCAACCATTCTAAATAAGGATACAACAACGGATCGAGCTGAGGGCGTGTTTTGAAAATAGCTATTTTGCCTCGCCAATCCCAAAAATCAGCCGCCTGTCGCCGAAACTCCTCTAAAAAAGTTTCGCGATTCAGCCAAAAAACCAACACTAAATTATGTTGAAATATCAATTCCCGTCCTAAATTAAGCTGCTCCATTTCCTGGCGCAACAAATCCAGCCGTAACTGCTCTAAACCAAATGCCATCACAATTCGACGTGCTTGTCCAATCTGGGTTGATGCTGCTGGCAATTGATGCAAAAAGTTAAATAATGATTCTTCGCTATAATGAAACGTCAAAAACTCGAAGTTATTATCTTCTAAGTCATTAATTTCTGCTATAAACGATTCAACGACGGGATGATTTGGAGCACTATCAGGGGTAATCGCAAACAGAGAGAGACTTCCCTCGCTCAATGCCACGGCATAGACTAACTTAGCCAATTCCTCCTGCTCAACAGAATCCAGAGACTGTAAACTCATACCTTCAGGATTCATCATCATAAGACCTCTTGCATAAATCCGACTTTGATACAAAAACCGCAGATGTCAAGCAGATGCAACCGACGATACAACACAATGCAGATAATTTTAAGATAATTGGAGAATGAGTCCAATAAATCTATAGATTTCCAGGATTAATCGATCGCCAGCGTTCGAGATCTGGTGACAAAATTGGATTAACATCAAACCATCGTCCGTATTCGGAATCTTGATATCCCAAGACTAGCTTATTATGTAAAAGTTCATCGCAGATTACAATCTTTCCGTGCTTGGGAGAATCAAACGCATTCGTAGTCAATTGCCCTGTTTTACGCACCGCGTGTAGCTCAGGAAACTGATAATCTTCAACCGTGTAGCTTTGACGATCTTCTCGTACAGCATCCTTAGCCACGCTCAAACTAATCTCGCTACTTTTCTTGCGTAAAGCAACCTCTCCAGATGTCCGGGCAAGCCGCACTAAATCTCGCATAACGCCTCCACTTTTTTCGCAGAGCAAATCCAGTGCATCAGGATGAAACAGGTTGCTATAGCTGGTGTTGAGCTTGCCGATGCGCTTTTGAAGCACCGTTGCCAGAATATGTCGTCCTACGCTATCGGCCTCATTAGTCGATCGTGCATTTTGATCGCATTTAAAAACTGGGATATTAGCCAAATCAAGACATTTATCGAAGCTCTGCATCGGCTGACGAAAAGCTGAGGAATAACGCAGAGAGATAGGAATAGCATAAACAATATGACAGTTGAGGTCGGTCATCAAAGAACTAGAAAACATTTCGAGTGCAATCCCAAAATCCTTCCGATCTAAGCCATCAACAATCACTAGCAGCTTCGGCTTTTCCCGTTCTGCGATCGCAATAATTTCGTTAACCTTACGCACAATTTCGCTTAATGCTGGGCGAACTTCACGAGTTGTCGTAGTTTCTCGCTGAAACCCAACTCTCAGCAACATCCCCAACTCTTGAAAAAGTTTGGGAAGTTCTAGATTTCCTCCTCCTGTTAACTTATCCTGATAGGTAACGCGCGCTAGACTTGCCAATAATTCTTTTTCTAGTTTGTCAGGAAGCTTCCAACCCAGCTTCTGCAATTGCTCAACAATTTGCAGCCCAATTAGAACTACGACTTCTGCATAACCAATATTGTACTTATCGAGAGCAGTATCTGTATCAACCCAAACCACTGTGTAATCTGAAACACATTTTTGTTCCAGCCGCCGTAATTCCGTAGTTTTACCACCACCCCGGTGTCCCGCCAGCAGAAACTTGGCAGAAGTGTCATCCATCGCCAACAAGTTCATCAGGCGATCGACTGGGCTGTCATCTCGACGAACATAGAGATCTTGCAGTTCTTGGTTCCTTAATGGTTCATCCGGCTTAAACAATTGATAAACCGGAGTCCAAAATTTAAGGTTGCTCATAAGATTAGGGGTTGTATTGCAATGCGTGTAACAATATAATATTTTTCGTACTTTACATGATATTGATTGAGTTGTAAAGCACTTTTTAGTGTACTATAATCATAGTAATTAGTCTCCTGTTCTGGGTAAAAAGTAAGACAAGGCAGACTTGTTCCGTTTTCCATTCGGGTGCATCTGGGTTTTGCATTTGTAATGCGAGCCCTTGAAGAGCATAGCAAAGCTTTAGAAACGACGCTCTTGGCGGACAGCACTTAAAAAAATGCTTTTTGCGAAAACGAGATGCTTGCGTTCCATTTTCACTCTGCGAAAAAACTCTCTCTTGCTCTTTTCTCTCGTCCTCTGCGTTGTCTGCGGTTCATTAATTCTGATAATAATGACTATTTACCATCCAATCTGGGGACTCCTTCCAAGAAAGGGCCGCTCAACATTAACTCGGTCATTCGGTCTAGCTTGCCGCTGACTTTCAAGTTTTTATCTTTTTGAAAGCGCTCGATATCTGCTGTTAAATTGCCAGAATTATATCCTAAATTAGTCAAATAATCAACAGCTTGCTTGTCACTTAACAAAATATCAGTTGCGCGAAAAATCGGCACGTATTCATTATTCAGCCAAAATCGAGCTAAAGTTGGCCTGTCTAAAGAAAAAATCTTCCCGAACGCCGGATCGCCAATAATAGCTACAGTGTCATTTATCGCCAGCAAAGCCACCGCGTGCGGCCGTTTGATAGCCCCAGTAGCCAGCGAAACTGACAGCACTCCGGGGCGATTGATTTGCTGTATTTGTTCCCAAGTCGGCCTCAATTCTATGGCGTTAATTCCCAAGGCTCTTGCTGCTACAATTAACTGCGGCATCGAAGTTCCCAAACGACTTGTGCCGGCTAAACGTGCTACGCTTGATTCTGTCGCATCCATTCCCCACTTTCTCAAGACTGTGGCTAAAGCCGCAGGGGCGCAACTACTGTTAGATGTTTGCCGAAATACACCATTCGGCCGCAAATTATCGACTAAATCAGCATAAATTGGTGCCATGAAATAAGCTTCAGCACTGGTAAATCCCCCCAATCCCAACAAGCCAATTAAAATTACTGCGATTACTTGCGATCGCGCCGTCAGCCAACTTACAGTAAACCCAATACCGCAGACTCCCATCAGCATCACCCGCAGCAGAGTCCAAGTTACTCGCATCCCGTGGAATCGCCACTCGATCGGCAAAACAGGCATTTGAGGCAGATTTAACGCCAGCAGCAGCAAGCCAATATAAAAACCCAAAAACAGCAGGGCGATCGAGTTTCGGCCCTTAAACAGATCGTTAGCCGTCACTCCCGATCGCACTAACGCCTTTCCTGTGTGCATTCCCCAGACAAACAGCGCCGAACCCACCAGCAGCGTTACCACTATTTCCATGAGATCACAATTTTGTTGCTTAACCTAGGTTGTAACACGCGCGCACTCGCGATCGCCCGTGGGCGAATCCGACAGTCGGAAAATCTCACAGCACGAAACTACAAAATAAACAAGACAAGGAAGACATATAGCCTTTCTCAAAAAGATGAGGTACTCATGGGGATAGGGGATAGGCCAAACCGGGCATAGGGCATAGGGCATACCTCACTTTTCTGAGAAGCGCTATGTACCAGTAGATAGTTGACAATTGACCTGAGACAGTTAAAGAGTACGGAAATCAAACCGTTTATGCTAAAGAGATAGGGACTCTATACAACCTAAAACTTGCCATCTGTCAAGAAGTTGAGTAGCTTTTTTTACTTGTTCGGAAAACTCCCAAAAAAGATTGAGCACCGAAAAGACTTTCCCAAACCAATTCACAAAGACAAACACATCTGTTGTAGGATAGATGGAAGTTATAGCCTTTCTCAAAAAGGTGAGGTATGACTGACAGCTTACATAACCAGTTCAACTAAGAGGGCTGAAGCCCAACAACATACCTCATCTTTCGCTAGATCCGCTATACAACGCTTTCAAACAATTAATCAACTCTCTTGTCGCTCAATATATTCACGCTCCTTAGAGCGAGGAGTTGTATTGAGCGTGCTGATTCAAGATCGATAAAAGAAAGCTCGCCAAACAACAAAAATCCAGGAAAAATTATGCCAGCAAAAGCCGCCAACGATGTAGACGTAGCAGAGAAATATTGGCACTACTTAGAAAGATCCAAAGTTGCAACTCAATTAGAAACTAATCTGGAAAACGGTATCGATCCAGCAGAAGCAGCCAGCCGCCAACAAAAATTTGGGCCTAACGAACTAACAGTCAAAGCAGGGAAACCAGCATGGCTAAAATTTATCCTGCAATTCAACCAACCTTTGCTGATTATATTGCTGAGTGCAGGTTTAATCAAAGCACTAATCGGAGAATGGCTCAACGCCAGCGTCATTTGGGGCGTCACCACCACCAACGCTACTATTAGTTTCATCCAAGAAGCCGGGGCTGAGAAAAAAATCGAAGCCCTAGCCCAAGCAGTCACCACAGAAGCTACAGTAATTCGAGGCGGCAAAAAATTAAGAGTTCCCTCAAAAGAACTCGTTGTGGGCGACTTAGTAACCCTGACTTCCGGTGACAAAGTACCCGCAGACTTGCGCTTAGTTAAAGTGCGCGACTTGCAAATAGATGAATCTGGACTTACGGGCGAATCCGTTGCTGTCGAAAAACAACTCGGACAGTCTGGAGATCTAGTTTTGCCACAAGAAACGCCGCTCGCAGAACGCGATAACATGGCCTATGCTGGCAGTTTTGTTACCTTCGGCCAAGGTAGCGGTATTGTAATTGCGATCGCCAACAACACCGAAACCGGCAAAATCTCCCAATTACTCGATCGCCACATCGATCTCACCACACCCCTCACCCGCAAATTTAACCAATTCAGTCAAAACTGGCTGCTATTCGTCCTCGCAATGGCAACCTTAACCTTCGCCGTGCGCTTGGGAAAACCCGTACCAGCCGGAGTTTCAGCCTTTAAAGAAGCCGTCGAACCAGCAGTCGCCCTCATCGTCGGCGCCATCCCCGAAGGACTTCCCGCCGTCATCACCGTCACCCTCGCCGTCGGCGTTTCCCGAATGGCCGCCAAACACGCGATCGTCCGCAAACTCCCCGCAGTAGAAACCCTAGGTGGCGCCACAGTCATCTGTTCCGACAAAACCGGAACTTTGACAGAAAATCAGATGACAGTGCAAGAAATCTATTCTGGTGGCAAATCCTACTCCGTTACAGGTACAGGTTACAGTCCAGAAGGCGACATTGAACTCAACCAACTGCCAATTAGTGTCACTCAATCTCCAGCTTTGCAAGAATGTTTGCAAGCCGGAATGATCTGCAACGACTCTCACTTAGAATTCAAAGATAATGATTGGATTGTCGTCGGCGATCCGACAGAAGGAGCTTTAATTGCAGCAGGTAAAAAAGCAGAATTCAGCCAACAAGTCTTGGAAAAATCCATGCCGCGCCTAGATTCAATTCCCTTTGAATCTCAGTTTCAATACATGGCGACACTGCATCGAACTCCGACAAGCGACAAAATTTTGTATGTCAAAGGTTCTGTCGAATCAATTCTCACCCGCTGCGGTTCCAGTCTCGATACTGAAGGAAATCCGACAGAAGTCGATCGCCAGCAAATCCACCAGCAAGTCGATGCAATGGCCGATCGAGGCTTGCGCGTCCTAGCTTTTGCTAAAAAAATCGTTCCCCACGAACAGAGTTCCGTTGCTCACTCAGACGTAGAATCAGGGCTAGTTTTCCTCGGACTCCAAGGCATGATCGACCCACCGCGGGCCTCTGCGATCGCCGCCGTCCAAGCCTGCCAAACCGCCGGCATTCAAGTTAAAATGATTACCGGCGATCACATCGCTACCGCCAGGGCGATCGCCCGCCGCATGGGATTCCGCAAAACCAAACACAATAGAGAACTTGTAGCCTACACCGGCGCCCAACTCGCCGAAATGGACAAAAACACACTCGCCGAAGCCGTAGAAGCAGGCTCAGTTTTTGCGCGCGTCGCCCCAGAACAAAAACTGCGCCTCGTAGAAGCTTTGCAGCAAAAAGGCGAAATAGTCGCCATGACAGGAGACGGCGTTAACGACGCCCCCGCCCTGAAACAAGCGGATATCGGCATCGCCATGGGTAGCGGTACAGAGGTTTCTAAGGAAGCCGCCGACATGATTTTGACCGATGATAACTTTGCGTCGATCGAGTATGCGGTAGAAGAAGGGCGATCGGTCTACAAAAACCTACTTAAATCCATCAGCTTCATTCTCCCAGTCAACGGCGGAGAATCAATGACAATTTTGCTCAGCACTCTACTCGGCCGAGAATTGCCGATTTTGTCGCTACAAATCCTCTGGCTGAATATGCTCAATTCAATCACCATGACTGTGCCGCTCGCTTTCGAACCCAAGTCTCCCGGAGTGATGAAACAGCAGCCGCGCCCAGTCAACGAACCTTTCCTGACAGAAAATCGGATCAAACGCATCTTAGCTATTTCTCTGTACAATTGGACGATAATTTTCGGAATGTTTGAATGGGTGCGTCAAGCCGAGTGGGGAACTTTGCCGCTAGCCCGAACAATGGCGATTCAAGCTTTAGTAATGGGCAGAATTTTTTACCTACTGAGTCTCAGCCAGTTGTTGCCTTCTTTAATGGCTAAATTTAGCGGTTCTCAGGAAAAAGTTAGCGGAGCTCCCGCCCTCGGTGTCGGCATTGTCGCAGCTGTAATCTTGCAGATCATCTTTGCTAACTCTCCGTTTATCAATCGCATCTTCGAGACAGCCCCCATGAACCTAGATCAGTGGCTGATTTGCTTCGGCGTCGCCCTACCAATGATCGGTGTTGCGCTGTCTGTCAACCGCTTCGATCCGCCCAACTAACTAGATTCGGCATTCGCTAAAAGTTCGCAGTAAGGTTCGTAGTGAGGACTTTAGTCCGCAAAAATTAGAATTAAAGTCCTCACAAACGTTCGTAGTGAGGAATGCGAGTCCGCATCCATGACAAAGGTTCGTAGTGAGGAATGCGAGTCCGCATCCATGACGCCTAACTCGCATTCATCACCCTCAAACCAATTATGGTTTACGATCAAAAGTGCGATCGTGTAATATCAATTCCATTAGCATCGCTATTATTCATCTCTCTCTTCACTCCCTCTGCATCCTCTGCGGTAAATTATTCCGATAAAAAAACAATTATTGTTCTATACATACACCGAAGCCAAAGTCAAGATCAGAATCAAGAATTAATACTCAAAATAAATTATAAATATCAACCAAATTAAAAAAATCCTGATATACTGCAAAGCAGTTGTAAAGATAATGAAGTTTCTGCTTCAGGAATCATTTTCTTGTCTCTACTCCATTAGGTATCTCTACATTCAGATCCATCAGGTCTGACAAATTCAGCAACTAATATCATGTCCAGTCGATTCGTGCTGGTTGAAATCGTGCATCATTTTCAACAATCTGTAGGGGCAGATTCATCAATATCCCAAAGCCCGCAAACAGGTTAAACAAACCCGCCTCTAACCACAAAAAAGTCCCGAACTATATTAGTCTACAATTTAAAATTCAACAAATCAAGCATATATTTAAACCGATTAACATCAATTTAAACAATGGTTCAGCAATTGATTTGCGTCGCGGGTTGCTCCGCCAACAGTTACCGCAAAGAATTGGTTTAAAGCCCCAAGCCCGATCGAGAGAAATTAAAATCAGACTATTCATTCCTCCAATTATCTTCCTTCCTTTGTCAAGTGCTATCAACTATCAACTATCAACTATCAACCGTCAACCGTCAACCGTCAACCGTCAACCGTCAACCGTCAACCGATTAACTACCATGTCTAAACCCGTTATTTTGTGTGTTGATGATAAAACTGTAATTTTGGAAAGTTTGAAAGCCCAATTGAGAAAAGCACTAGGCAGTTCCTATGCTTGTGAAATTGCCCAAGATGCTGAAGAAGCACTAAATATTATTGATGAATTAAATATAGCGGTTATCAGAAAGATGAGGTATGTTGTTGGGCTTAAGCCCTCTTAGTCTAAGCGGTTATACCAGATCTCAGACGTACCTCATCTTTTTGAGAAAGGCTATAAACATCATATTAGCATTTTATTGGTTGTCTCTAATTGGCTAATGCCCGGAATGAAAGGCAACGAATTTCTAGTTTCAGTTAATGAGAAAATTACTAAAATTGTCAAAATCTTATTGACAGGACAAGCAGATAAAAAAGCTATCGAGCGGGCTTATGCAGCAGCTAAGGTAGATAAATGTTTGTTTAAACCCTGGTCGCCCAATCAGTCGATCGATATCGTCAAGTCTGGATTAAAAAAACTATGACAAAAGTTGCAAAAAAACCTGTCATTATTTGTGTAGATGATGAAATTATCATTTTGACGAGTTTGAAAGCGGAATTGAGAAAATCATTTGGAGAAGAGTATCGAGTCGAGATCGCTGAAGGGGGAGAGGATGCGTTAGAATTGCTTGGAGAATTACTTGAAGATGGAGATGAAATTCCCTTAATTATTTCCGATTACATTATGCCGGATATGAAGGGAGACGAACTTTTGCGCCGCGTTCACGAACTTTCCCCAAAAACGCTGAAAGTAATGCTGACGGGTCAAGCTACTATTGAAGCGGTTACTAATGCGGTCAAATACGCTAAACTCTATCGATACATCGGTAAACCTTGGCATAATGAAGATTTAAGACTAACGGTAGCAGAAGCTGTTCACAGTTACATTCAAGATAAGAAACTGGCAGAAAAAAATGCTAAACTTCTAGAAATGAATCAAGAGTTAGAAGCGCTGACTCGCCAGCAAGCTAAACTAATTGCCGAACTTCAAGAAAAAGAAAGTTATTTGCAAGCACTCAATGAATCTTTTTTACGGTTTGTACCCCGTCAGTTCCTTCAGTTATTGGAAAAAAAGAGTTTTCTTGATATTCAATTAGGCGAACATATTCAGCAAGAAATTTCGGTGTTGTTTTCTGATATTCGAGATTTTACAAGTCTATCAGAAAGGATGACGCCGGATGATAATTTTAAGTTTATTAATGGTTATCTCTCTCGGATGGAACCAGCAATTATTGAAAATCATGGGTTTATTGATAAATATATTGGTGATGCAATTATGGCTTTATTTAGTGGAGATGCAGATGGGGCAGTTAGGGGTGGAATTTCGATGCTACAAAGACTAGCTGACTATAATATCACGCGCACGAGACCGGAACGTCCGCCAATTAAAATTGGGATTGGTATTAATACTGGGACATTAATACTAGGAACGGTGGGTGGTGCATCTCGGATGGATGGTACTGCGATCGGGGATGCGGTGAATTTAGCATCTCGTTTGGAGGGATTAACCAAACAGTACGGTGTGCCTTTGTTGATTAGCAATCGCACATTTATGGTATTGAAAAATCCGGGAAAATATCACATTCGTTTGATCGATCGCGTTCGAGTCAAGGGGAAGTCCGAACAGGTAGCTGTGTATGAGGTTTTCGATGCCGATGTGCCCGAATTGCGAGAGGGGAAGTTAGCCATGAAAAGCACTTTTGAACAGGCGATCGTTTTCTATCATTCCTCGGATAAAGAGACTGCCTTTCAACTGTTTGAGAAATGTTTGCAAGCTAATCCTGGAGATATGGTTGCGAGGATGTATCTGCAACGCTGTCGGTAATGTGGATTCAAGGGGCTGTGCCAAGAGGGCCCGCCTGGGTTGTTGGTGGCGACAAACCAGACTCGACTACTACTGCTGTTGGGTCGCTTTGTACAGGTTTTGACGATCGCCCTTAGGGATTGAATTCCCGATCGCCATTTCCATCCCTAAGGGCGATCGACTGTTTTTGATGATAAATTT
This sequence comes from Microcoleus sp. CAWBG58, assembly GCF_020883045.1. NCBI lineage: Bacteria > Bacillati > Cyanobacteriota > Cyanophyceae > Oscillatoriales > Microcoleaceae > Microcoleus > Microcoleus sp. CAWBG58. The sequence continues at coordinate 55,325 of NZ_JAHRFA010000016.1, forward strand.
TCCCTACAACATTATTGTACGATAATTCTGTATCGCAGAATACTTCTTTTCGGTTTTGCCAAAAATTAGAGATTTATTAAGCAATATTAATGACTGGCGGCAGCCTAATTTCCGGCTTATTGACAATGAGGTGGCATCCCCCCCAGAGGGCCTTACGCTAAAACCCTTATAAACAAGAGACTTTTATATGAACACTTCCCGAATTCAAACCCGACCTGCAAAAAACAGCTACTTATTGAGAACAACCGCCTAAAACATTTACTTATAATTTAAATTTAATATTTGTTTTATAATCACAACAAGAGTACGGTAAACTGAATAAACAAGCCAATTAAATGTAGAACTCGCTTTTGGCGAGTTAACACAACTTGGCCGATCGCAATATTGAGTTAATCAAAAGAGTCAAATCAGCAGGGATATCATAAAAGCTTATGGTAACAATAAGTTTTTTCATCCTTACTGCCAACCCGCGCTTAAAACAGTTCCCTAAGCCAAATTTAGCGAACAGCAAAAAGTGCTTTGATAAACTTCAGTGATGTCGTTACAGAAGATTATGTATTGGAGCGAGGCTAGGCTATGACCAAATTTTCTGAAAATTTTTCGCGGCGCAAATTTATAGTTACAGCAGGTGCATCTGCCGTCAGTTCCGTACTGCTCAAAGGCTGTTTGGGAAATCCGCCCGAGCCCGGTGGAACTGCTGACGGTGGTGCTGGTAAGGCTGGAGGAGCCCCTGTTGCCACATCAGCAGTTGCGGTGGCAAACGAGAAAAGAGTAGAAGGCATCGAAAGCACGAAGATTACATTGGGATATATCCCGATCGTCGAATCAGCACCATTAATTATTGCCCAAGAAAAAGGCTTCTTTGCCAAATACGGGATGGTAGATGTCAAAGTCGCCAAACAAGCCAACTGGGGTTCCGCCCGAGACAACGTAGAAATCGGCTCAGCAGGCGGCGGCATTGATGGCGGCCAGTGGCAAATGCCCATGCCCTACTTGATTAGCAAAGGCCTGATCACCAAGGAGAAAGCCGGCATCCCGATGTACGTGCTGTTACAGCTAAACACTCAGGGAAATGGAATTGCGATCGCTGCCAAACATGAAGGTAAAGGCCTCGGACTCAAACTAGACAAATCCGCCCAAGACTACATTCTCGGACTCAAGAAAGCAGGTACCCGCTTCAAAGCAGCCTACACCTTTCCCAAAGCCAACCAAGATTTGTGGCTTCGTTACTGGCTAGCAGCCAACGGCATCGATCCCGACGCAGATGTCGAGTTGCTAACAGTACCGGCAGCCCAAACCGTGGCCAACATGAAAACCGGCAGCATGGACGGTTTCAGTACAGGCGACCCCTGGCCTCTGCGAATTGTCAAAGAAAAAATCGGCTTCATGTCAGCCCTGACTGCCGAAATCTGGAAAGGCCACCCAGAGGAATATCTAGCAATTCGCGGCGACTGGGTAGACAAACACCCGAAAGCCACCGAAGCCTTGCTAGCGGGAATAATTGAAGCACAGCAGTGGTGCGACAAGCCCGAAAATCGAGCCGAATTGGTTTCTATTGTTTCTGGAAAAAGCTTCTTTGATGTATCTCCGGCAGTTTTGACCCCTCCCTTTTCAGGCAAATATGTGATGGGCGACGGCAAACCCGACATCAACGACATCAACATGGGCCCGCTGTACTGGAAAGATCCTGTCGGCAACGTTTCTTATCCCTACAAGAGCCACGATTTGTGGTTCATTACCGAAAGCGTTCGCTGGGGTTTCCTGCCAACAAAAACCTTGGCAGACAAAAAGGGACTCATTGATAAAGTCAACCGCTCAGATATTTGGAAGAAAGCAGCTAAATTAGCAGGAGTTGCTGAGGCTGATATTCCCAAAAGTACGTCTCGTGGTAAGGAGAAATTCTTTGATGGCATAGAATTTAATCCGGAGCAGCCAGAAGCTTACCTCAAGAGTTTGGCTATTAAAAAAGTGTGATTAAACAGTTGACAGTTGACAGTTGACAGTTGACAACGAGATTGTGTAATCGTTGACAGTTGACAGCAAGATTGTGTAACCGTTGACAGTTAATAGTGTGATGGGGTTCTAACTTCCCATAATTTAGTCTCGCAAACCAACAGCACCAAATAGAGGAGATTAGCAGCATGGCTGTAAGTACAAATCGGAAAGGCGGAGTAGATGTCCAAGGAGCCTTTGGCGAGTTTTGGAAAAAGAATTCGTCAAATATATTGCCGCCAATTTTAGGACTTTTAGGGTTTCTGTTCATTTGGCAATTCCTGTCGGGTACAGGAATCATCAAGTTACCACCTCCAACTAGCGTTTGGACTGATGAACGGACGCGGATTTTGTTGATGTATCCTTTCATGAACTCCAAAACCTATGGAGTTGGCTTATTTTGGCAGACTCTGGCTAGTTTGGAACGGGTAGCAAAAGGCTACACTCTCGCGGCCACTGTGGGCATTAGCATGGGAGTTGTGGTAGGTACAAATCCCTTCCTGAACAAGGCTTTAGACCCGATTTTCCAGTTTTTGCGGATGGTGGCGCCTCTGGCTTGGGTACCCATTGCCCTGGCTGCATTGCAACAAAACGAACCTGCTGCTTTGTTCGTGATTTTCATTACCTCTGTTTGGCCGATTTTGATCAACACCGCTGAAGGTGTCCGCCAAATTCCAGACGATTATAATAACGTAGCCAAAGTGCTGCAACTTTCTCGGAAGGAATATTACATCAATATCTTGTTTCCGTCGGCGCTTCCTTATATCTTCACAGGATTGAGAATTGCGATCGGTTTGGCTTGGCTGGCAATTATTGCTGCGGAAATCGTGATGTCTGGGATTACAGGTATTGGCTTCTTTATTTGGAATGCTTACCAGCAAAACTACATCAGTGAAATTCTATTAGCGGTGTTCTACATTGGGGCTGTTGGTTTGATGCTCGATCGCCTGATGGCATGGTTGCAGCAAAAAATTGCTCCCTCTCAGGGCAAGTAAAAACAGTTGACAGTTGACAGTTGACAGTTGACAGTTGGGATCGTCTCAGTTTGTTTGCATTTTATAGTGCTGTCCTCGAAGAGCGAGGTGTATATCGCGAGTGGGGACAGCACTCAAAGAAAAAATATTTTTTGCAAAAATTGAGACGATCCTTGACAGTTAATAGTTCAGAACAATCGATCGCTGACAACAGTTGAGAGTGGATAAGAGTTAACTGGTTCCCAGGCTGTGCGTGGGAACCAGTTAAACGAGTAGCAGAGCTTCAGTCCTCAGCTTTTTAAGAGAAGAGGACTGAAGTCCTCAGTACGAACCAATATTATTATTGCAGTTGGGCGATCGGCATAATATAAAAGCTAACGGTCAACAGTCAACAATAATCGAAAAATCAAGGACAAACCTACAAAAAAGGCAAGAAAACCATGTCAGTTTTGATTGCGGTAGAACAAGTCGGAAAAACATTTAATTTAACAGACGGCGGCACATACGTAGCCCTCAAAGGCATTGATTTAGAAATTAAAAAAGGAGAATTTATCTCCTTAGTCGGACACTCAGGCTGCGGTAAATCTACGCTACTAAATATGGTGGCAGGTTTGGATCTGCCCACAGAAGGATTGGTGACGATCGACGGACAAAGAATCACTCAGCCGGGCCCCGATCGCATGGTGGTGTTTCAAAACTATTCGCTGCTACCTTGGCGGACTGTCAGAGAAAACATTACCCTGGCCGTAGACTCAGTAATGAGCGGCTTAGGTAAAGCCGAGCGCCTCGACATCATCCAAAAACACATTGACATGGTGGGCTTGACGCCCCACGCCGAGAAGCAACCCGCACTCCTCTCCGGCGGACAAAAACAGCGCGTGGCGATCGCCCGTGCCCTAGCCCTGCGTCCCAAACTGTTACTCTTAGACGAACCCTTCGGCGCCCTAGACGCTTTGACTCGCGGCAACTTGCAAGAAAAGTTGATGGAAATTTGCCAAGAGTATGAAATCAGCGCCCTGATGGTAACGCACGACGTAGATGAAGCGGTGCTGCTGAGCGATCGCATCGTCATGCTCACCAACGGCCCAGAATCGAAAATTGGCGGCATCCTCGAAGTAGACATCCCCCGCCCCCGGGTACGCATGGAAGTAGTCTCGCACCCCAGCTACTACGCGCTGCGGAGCGAAATGATTTACTTCCTCAACCAGCAGAAACGGGTGAAAAAACTGCGCGCGCGGAAAGTACCGGCGATCGCCCGCCACGGCCTAGAAAAAGTCAACCTCGAACTCGGCTTTATCCCCCTGGCAGCCTGTGCTCCCCTAGCCGTCGCCAAAGAAAAAGGCTTATTCGCCAAACACGGCCTCGATGAAGTGCATCTCGTGCGCGAAACAAGCTGGCGCGGTATCGTAGATGGCATCGCCGCCGGATACCTAGACGCAGCCCAAATGCCCTCTGGGATGGCAGCGTGGTTGAGCTTGGGAGGGCACCAAGAGAAGCCCGTACCAACCGTTACAGCCCTCACCATGAGCCGCAACGGCAACGGAATTACCCTGGCCCGTCGTTTCTACGACCAAGGGATTTACACTCTGGCAGATTTCAAAGAAATGCTGCACAGAACTCCCGCCCAAACCCACCGCATGGGCATCGTTCACCCTTCATCGATGCACAACCTGTTGCTGCGGTACTGGCTGGCTTCCGGCGGAATTGACCCAGATCGTGATGTTTCACTAAAAAACATCCCTCCAGCCCAGATGATCGTGGACTTGCAAGGCGGAACGATCGACGGTTTCTGCGTCGGCGAACCTTGGAACTTGCGCGCGGCGATGGAAGGAGTCGGCTTTACCGTGGCTACGGATTTGGAACTGTGGCCTGGACACCCGGCAAAAATTCTGGGAGTTAGGGAAGACTGGGCAAATGCTTACCCCAACACTCACATTGCTCTGGTGAAAGCTTTGCTAGAAGCTTGCCACTATTGCAGCGATCCTGCCCACGCTCAAGAAGTTTCCGAAATTGTGGCGGGACGGGAGTACGTCGCCACTGACAAGAGTTACATCCAAATTGGCGATCCCAAATCTAGTGCTTGCGATTTGGAGACTCCAATGCGGGAATACGCTCACCACTTGTTTGCCGGCGACGGGGTGAACCGCCCAAGCCGTACCGAACAGTTGTGGCACATGGTACAGATGGCGCGTTGGGGCGATACAGTCTTCCCCCGCAACTGGGTAGAAATTCTGGAACGGGTGGTGAGAGTCGGCCCCTTCAGTACAGCGGCGCGCGAGCTGGGAATGTCTGATATTACTTACACTCGGGGTTCTCTCCGCTTGTTTGATGGCTCGGTGTTTAATGCTGAAGATCCGATCGGCTATCTCAACAATCTAGCGATTAAACGCGATTACACGATGGCTGAAGTGATTCTGGATTCGGGTCGCAGAGCTGCTTAGGATCTGTCTGACTATGAGCAACTCGATTCCTTCTAGGGCGTGTTTTTAAACCCGGAGATCCCCCCTAACCCCCCTTAATAAGGGGGGGACAAGAGGGGTCAAAGTCAACCCCTACTTCCTTTAAAAATGGGGGACAAGAGTGTTCGAAGTCTTCCTGAAAATGGAGAAATAAGAGGCTTCAAAGTCCCCCGACCTAAGGGGGATTTAGGGGGATCTAGACTTCGATACAAACTAGAAAAACTGAACGGTTTTATTAGTCTCAACTCGCAACTCACGATTCAAGATTCGATTATTTGCGCTCGCCAATCACCCACTCACAACTTCCAAAATCATGCTCAAAAGCACTACGAACCAGACGAACACCAAAACCCAGCTCCAGCAACCAAACGATCGCCGCCAGCCGTTTTTGGTGATGGACAATGTTTATAAAGTATATCCAAACGGTTACAGAGCATTAGAAAACGTTAACTTGACCGTAGCTGAGGGAGAGTTTATTACTCTGATCGGACACTCCGGCTGCGGTAAGTCAACACTGTTAAATATGGTGTCCGGTTTTAGCCATCCCAGCGATGGCACCGTGTCGATTAACGGGCAGCGGATCGAAAAGCCAGGCCCCGATCGCATGGTAGTGTTTCAAGGTTACGCTTTATTGCCTTGGCGGACTGTGTTTGAAAATGTTTACATTGCCGTTAATGCTGTATTTCCAGAGAAGTCGAAAGCCGAAAAAAATGCGATCGTCAAAGATCATTTAGCAATGGTGGGACTAACAGAAGCTGCTGAGAAAAGACCTCCGCAAATTTCCGGGGGTATGAAACAGCGGGTTTCCATCGCCCGCGCCTTAGCAATTCGTCCCAAGGTGCTAATTTTGGACGAACCCTTTGGTGCTCTCGACGCAATTACCAAGGAAGAATTGCAGGAAGAGTTGCTGAAAATCTGGAACGATCACCGCTGTACAGTGTTGATGATTACTCACGACATTGACGAAGCGCTGTTTTTAGCCGATCGACTGGTGATGATGACCAACGGCCCGTCAGCAACGATTGGCGAAGTTTTGGAGATTCCTTTCCCACGTCCGCGCGATCGGGTACAAATGATGGAAGATCCCGAATATTACAACTTGCGGAACTACGCCCTAGACTTCCTCTTCCGCCGTTTTGCTCACGATCACGACGCTTAAACCCTTTGAGATTGGGGATTGCTGGCAAAACAAAGCCCCAGCATTTCCCCAATTGCAGGGAAACATCGCTGCGTGCGAAATTTTCCCGATCTGCTTGGGTAAACTGAGGCTTAATAGTTGGGGATAAGTTTTTCCGGAAGATTAGGATCTTTTTCTCAACTTTTACGTCAATCCGCTAAGAGACCCAATTGCCTAGCTGTCGGTAAGCTGGCATGAATTTAGCCCACCTTTGACTGAAGGCGGGCTTCTTTCTTATCTTATTAACAGTTTTTCCTAAATTGATCGTTTGTGCATTCCACCATTTTAACTGGCACAGGGCTAATGTTGATTAGTGTTTTATGGATTAAAGCGATCGTAAAAGTGAGCAAATCTCACTCTCCCACCTATTCTAAAGTTAAAATTCCCTTTCTTTCATCGATCGCCAGCTTCATGCGCGTCAGCCACGGGCGGCCGAATAGAATTTTAGGTAGTTGCGGGCCTACAATCGATCGTAATAAACATTCCAGTTGTTCGTAGTGCGGACTTCAGTCCGCAGCATCAAAGCGGACTGAAGTCCGCACTACGAACTTTACTTATTCCAGTTGTTTGTAGTGCGGACTTCAGTCCGCAGCATGAAAGCGGACTGAAGTCCGCACTACGAACTTTACTTATTGCGGTCAATCGACCGGATACCATATGAATTACAATCAATGGTAATAAAGATTCCAGTTGATGAAAATTGATACAAATCCGCAGCCAGCCAGGGCAATTAAAGAGTAATAAACTTTCCAAATTAGAGACGCGCGATCTTTCCAAGTAAGAAATGCGAACACAATCAATCCCGGTGTCAGAGAAGTGCTAATCGGTGGAATCAACAGCAACAACCTAAATATTCCCGGCAGTCCAAAGAATAACTCCCAAAAATCAGCTTGAGACAAAACCAGACCCGTGCCAATTAAAAATACTAAATTTAAGGCACTGATTAAAACAGCTAAAAACATGGCTAAACTAGCTATTTTCGATCGAGGAAAAGTGGGTTTTTGTAGGTTGCGAGCGACGGCAATAATGCAAGTAAAGCCGAATATTAGCGTGCAGAAAATCGCTAACTTCAACTGAAAATCGTTAGTTTCAAACCAAGTTAACTTTTCCAGAGAATCATAAACTGAATGACCGAGAAACATATGAGTGATTCGCCGTCCATCTTCCTGCCGAAATCCCATAAGATTGTTCGAGTAAAGAAAGCGAAATAACAGCGGCTGAATTTCAACTGACTTAAATTCTGGCACCCAAAGCGATAACGTTCCATCTTGACCGGCAAAAGTCCGAAGTTCCGCCGCTTCTCCGAAAATTGCGGCTAGCTTTTCAATCGTGTGGTGCGGATAGTGAACGTAGCGATAGTTACCGCTGAGATTTTGCAAGTGTGCTTGAGAACTCTTGATGCCTGGGGGAATGGGTTTTATTTTCTTGTCTGGGGGATAGTAGCGATCTAAAAATTTGTCAACTAATTTATCGGCTAAACGTGTGGGATTGTTGTTACAAGAAATGAAAAATCCTAAATTGCGATCGGGCAGTAAATACAATTCGCTAGTATATCCGGCATGGCGGCCTCCGTGGGAAATTGTCCGCTGTTTGTTGAGCACTCGTTGAAAGAATCCGTAGGTGGAACCTACCATACCTGGATACTGTGCAAATTGGCGGCGGTGCATTTCTGTTGCTGTAGCTTCCTTTAAGATGCGGGCATTTTCGTAACGGCCTTTTTGCAAATGGGCGATCGCAAAATGTGCTATGTCTGTAGCTGTAGCCATCAGTGCGTTACCGGGAACAGTATTGCTGTATGCAAAAGGTCTTCGCCGATAAGTGCCATCCTTATATTTGTAGCCTACAGCAAAATCCGATGCTAACTGAGGCGGTAGCGGTTGCACAAAGCTCGTGCGGCGCATATTCAGGGGCTGCAAGATGTTTTTGTCAACGTATTCAGCGAAGGGCATCCCAGAAATTTCTTCGACTAAATAGCCGGCTAAGTTCATTCCCACGTCGCTGTAGAGAAATACTTCACCGGGCGGCAGAATGCGCGGCGGCAGACGTTTTGCGATAAAATCACCTAACGGTATCATCTGCGATGCCTTGCGGGCGAATGCACCGATACCCCATCCCGCATCGAAGCCGTCGGTGTGAGTCAGCAGGTTCGTAAATGCGATCGGTTTCGGATAAGTATTAGGAATTTGAAAGCGCTTTAAATACTTGTTAACATCATCATTTAAATTGAGTTTGCCTTGTTCCGCTAATTGCATCACTGCTGTAGCTGTAAATAGCTTGGAGATAGAACCGACGCGAAACAGCGTTTTGTCTGGATCTACAGGTATTTTATTTTCTAAATCAGCATATCCGTAGCCTTTGCTAAAAAATATTTTGCCATCTTTTACCAGAGCGAACACCGCACCGGGAACGTGTTGTTTGCTCATCTCCTTAGCAAAATAATCATCGATAAAAAGTTCTAGTTCTTGGGGGTTAGTTGGGCCGAGTTGCGGTGTGGATATTTCTACTGCGAAACAAGGCGATGTCTGGGAAAGGCAAATTAAAGTTACTGCTATTAATACGGAGCAAATAGTTGCAATTTTTTTGCAAATTATCTGTATCATTGTGATTGCATATCTGGCGCGCTCGTCAGACATCAGTTTATCGAGTCAGATAAAATTCGTCAATTTATTTTCAGCAAACTGAATAATTCGGTTGCGGATAGCTGCCAATCTTCCAATACGCTAAGAACAGGTAAGAGATCCGTACCAGATATAAATTCAGGCATTTGATTCGGCTGAAAAGTGATTACAGATCTATCTCTCGGATCGGCAAACCAACCCAATTTAGTACCCTGCCGGATGGAAAAAAGAATTTTTTTAATAACTGGATTTGGAGATTGGTCTGGTGACAGAATTTCAATTATCCAATCCGGTGGAATTTCGATACGGTTGGCAATTTCTCCATCTTCATCAAGAGGAATCCTAGACCACTCAAAAACAGCAATATCGGGAACGATCGATCGCCCTCCAAACGTACACCGCAATTCTGGAAAAGCATGAGCTAGTTTCGTCGGCTTTCCTAGCTGATTAATTGCTGACAGTAGTTCATCTTGAAGTTTGCTATGTTTTCCTTGTGGCATAGGTTTTTGATAAATTTGACCGTCGATGTACTCGCTGGCGGGTTTAGTTTCTGGCAATTGCAAAAACTCTGCCAGAGAAATCGTTGACTTTGTTGGAACTACCATAGATCGTATCTCCTGAAATCATCTTAACGAACAAATAATCTAAGGTTCTTGTGTTTCTGCTGCTTGCATTCAAGTTTGCACTAAAAAATCCTCTGAGTCAATGTCCCAGTTTACCCAACGAATTGCCTCTTGTGCTGATACTACATCAGGAGGCACTCGCAAAGCGTGAATGTGTCCCGTGCTAGGACAAGTCATTTTTAACAGATAAATATCTTCTTTTTTGGGAGCGTCATCATCGCCCTCAAAGTCTTCAGGATTGAAGCCGTCAATATCGGCATTAATTCTCAGTAGCGCGTACTCTTTCCAACAATCTAATTCTGTAGCTTGCAATTCACGGGCTATTCTAGCATAACCAATTCCCTGAATTAACACTCGCCTGAGTTCAGCATTTTTTTCCTCTAAAAGCCATTGTGCTTGCCAGTTGTCAGGGTGAATTTGCCCGTATTTTTCAGGTAAGGTGATGCCACGATATGAATACAGTTTGTAACCATCGGAAAATTCGATCGCGCTTTCTCCTTCTGCATGAAGGCGGTATTCGGTATCAAGGGAAAGTTTGATGGGGCGATCGCATACATAGCAAACATTTTCATACATCAAAATCCAGCCGCATTCTGCTAAAATCTGCTTCAGTGTTTCAACAACTTTCAGGAAATCTGGCTGAAAAACAACACCTAAGTAACCAATATAGAAATCAATAACAGTAAGATTTTGAACCAAGTATTTTCTAGTAAGTATCAACCCTGAATAATTCCCAGAGTTGGAGATATTTTCTTGCGCGTGTTGGAATAGCTGTGACTCCCATTCGAGAAGTGAGTCTGCTAAATGCTGCTGCAATTCTTTCCTTAAACCTAAAGGGCGCAGCGCCTTTCTTAGCTGTTTGTTAAGTAGCCGGAACCAACCAATAACATCGTCTGGCGATTTCTCTGACATTTGCAGTTGTTCTAACTCTGCTTTGATGCTCTTGCAAAACACGATTTCTGGCGCTGCTAAATTGAGGGAACTGCAAGCAGTTTTAACGGCGGATGCGGCTTGCGCGCGATCGATCGGTTTAGTCGAGTTGGCGAGAATTTCCCACTTATGACGGCTGGCTTGGATGAGAGCATTTTGTTCGGGTGTAAAGCTTAATTTCAGGCGATGAACTAAACGAGTCAGAGATAGCAGAGGTGTAAGGTTTGATATTTGATTGCCCTTGAGAGACAGACATTTCAATTTAGTTAGATATTGAAGGGGTGTAATATCCGATATTTGAGAGTTTCTCAGATTCAGATTAGTTAAACGAGTCAGAGATTGCAGTGGAGTAATATCTGATATTTGATTGTCCCCCAAGCCCAGATTAGTTAAATGAGTCAGAGATTGCAGTGGAGTGATATCTGATATTTGATTTGCATATATATACAGCCCGGTTAACAGAGTTAGAGATTGCAGGGGCGTGATGTCTGATATTTTATTGTAGGACAGATAAAGCTCTGTCAAATTAGTCAGCGATCGAAGAAGTCCAATATCTGATATTTGAATTTCACAAAGAGACAGAAAAGTCAAATTAGCCAGACATTGCAGTATTGTGATGTCTGATATTTGATTGTAATCGAGTTCCAAATGAGATAAATTAGTAAGCGATCGCAGGCTCGTGATATCCGATATTTGATTATTGTCTAGCTCCAAATGAGATAAATTAGTAAGCGATCGCAGGCTTGTGATGTCTGATATTTGATTATTTTCTAGCTTCAAATGAGATAAATTAGTCAGCAATTGCAGGCTCGTGATGTCCGATATTTGATTGTTTTCTAGTTCCAAGTGAGATAAATTAGTCAGCAATCGTAGGCTCGTGATGTCCGATATTTGATTGTCGGACAAATCCAAGTAAGATAAATTAGTCAGCGATCGCATGGGTTCGATATCTGATATTTGACTATCGGACAAATCGAAGCGAGATAAATTAGTTAGCGAGCTTAGGGGCGCGATATCTGATATTTTATTGTAGGACAAATCCAAGCGAGATAAATTAGTTAGCGAGCTTAGGGACGTGATGTCTGATATCTGATTTTCCCAGAGTTTCAGAGAAGTCAAGTTAGTAAGCGAGCACAGGGGGGGTGATGTCTGATATTTGATTTCTCCAGAGTTCCAGAAAAGTCAAATTAGTCAGCGAGCGCAGGCTTGTAATGTCCGATATTTGATTATTGCCTAGCTCCAAATGAGACAAATTAATCAGCGACCGCAGAGGTGCAATATCTGATATTTTATTTTGGTAGAGATCTAGCTTATTCAAATTAGTCAGAGATTGCAGGGGCGTAATGTCTGATATTTGATTTTCGCAAAGTGTCAGAGAAGTCAAATTAGTCAGCGAGCGCAGGCTTGTAATGTCCGATATTTGATTGTCGAACAAATCCAAGTGAGATAAATTAGTCAGCGATCGTAGGGGCGTAATATCTGATATTTTATTTTTCCAGAGTTCCAGAGAAGTCACATTAGTAAGAGATACTAAGGCTGAGATATCTGATATTTGATTTTTGCCTAGCTCCAAATGAGACAAATTAGTAAGCGCTCGTAAGGGCGTAATGTCTGATATTTTATTTTCCCAGAGTTCCAGAGAAGTCACATTAGCAAGAGATGCTAAGGCTGAGATATCTGATATTTGATTTTCTGCAAGTTTTAGAGAAGTCAAATTAGTCAGAGATTGCAGGGGTGCGATATCCGATATTCGACAGGCTTCCAGTGACAGTTCATCCCTGCTTGACAGTATCGCGATCGCTTCATCTATGTTAGAAGTGCCAGCATATTTTAACAGTGCATCAACTGTATGTTTTGCAGCTTCTGAAAGTGTATCTTTGTGCTTGAACCAATCGGCAAGGCTGCTGAAATTCATCGATCGCCCTTCTTGTTGTTCTGACATAAAATTGCGGTAAACTATGATGATATGACGCGAATTATAAACTAAGTTGGAAAAATTTCAAGTTTGCACGCTAAATTCCTCTGGATCTATCTCCCAATTTACCCAATGAATTGCTTCTTGTGCTGATACTACATTTGGCGGCACTCGCAATCCGTGAATGTATCCGGTGATCGGACAAGTCATTTTTAACAAATAAATCGGCTCGACATCGGCGTTATCGATTTTTAACAGCGTGTATTCTTGCCAAGAATCTAATTCTACTGCTTGGAGTTCGCAGCAAATGCGATCGCACCCGAGGCATCGACATGGATTGTTGATATTTGATGTGATTGATTGTTGAGTGGGATGCTTTATTTTAAGAAACGAAGCAGAGCCTTTGAATATTCGTTCCCAGGTATAGCCCGGGAACGAGGGATATCTAAAAACGCAGGATTTAATTACCCGCCAAAATTTCTGCTAGAGCTAACTTCAGCGTCGGATACTGATATTGAAAACCGCTAGCCAAAGTTTGTTTCGGCAAAACTTTTTGCCCTTCCAAAACAACTTTAGCACCGTCTCCCAACAGCATTTCCAAAGCAAAACTTGGCACCGGCAACCAAGAAGGCCGACTTAAAACTTCCCCTAAAGTTTGACACAGTTCATTCATCCGCACAGGATTCGGTGCTGTCGCATTCAAAACACCTTGAACTTGCGAATTTTGCAAAGAATACAAAATTAAATCAACCACATCCTCGCGGTGAATCCAAGAAAACCACTGTTTTCCTGTGCCAATTGGGCCGCCAGCAAATAGTTTAAAAGGTGGCAGCATTTTTGCCAGGGCGCCTCCCATTCCCAAAACTATTCCCAATCGCAAAATTGCTAGCCTGGTACCCGCATTTTTGGCTGGTTGGGCCGCAGCTTCCCAATCTTTGCAAACTGCTGCTAAAAAATCGTTTCCCGCAGGGCTGTTTTCGTCAAACTCAGCGGTTTCGCTGGTTCCGTAATAGCCGATCGCCGATGCGCTTACAAACACCGATGGTTTAGGATTAGCATTGACGATCGCCTCTACTAATTTTGCCGTCGTCAATCTCCGACTGTCGAGAATCGCTTGCTGGCGGGCTTCCGTCCACCTTTCCTCCGCAATCGGCACCCCAGCTAAATTAACCACAGCATTGCAGCCCGCGATCGACTTTTGCCAATCACCAGACTCCGCCGGAGTGTAGGCGACAACTTCCAAATTCCGATAAGCCGAAGCCGGGAAAACTCGCCCAGCTTTCGCCGCATCCCTACTCAAAACTACCACTTGATGTCCGGCTGCTTGCAGCTTCTCCACCAGCCGGGTACCGACAAATCCCGTTGCTCCCGCGATCGCTACTTTCATCTTTCTTTCCGCACTTGATGTCAACAGCAGTTTACACGATCGCCCAAACCCGTTTTAAATTCTATAAAAATAAATAGCTTGTTCGATCGCCTCCCCACAAGCTCAGTGGATTTTCATTAAACTGATAAAGGACGCGAGGATCGAAAACAATGCCTGCAAAAAAACCAAAGCTTCTAATTGCTGCCGCCATCATCGCAGCAGGTAGCGCCGCGGTGTACCTTTACTTCCACGGTTTGAGCCAACAAGTATCCAACCCCCAAGACAGCGCCAAAGTTGTACCCGACGAAGCAATGATGGCCGCCTTCATCTCCCCCAATCCCCAAGCGCTGTCACAGTTGCAGCAATTCGGCACCCCCGGCGCTCAAAAGTTGATCGGTGGGGGTTTGAAGGCCTTTCAAGAACAAAGCTTGGCAGGCACTCAAATCGACTTTGAGAAGGACTTAAAGCCCTGGCTGGGAGGCGTAATGGTGGCTTTGTTACCCCCAGATGCTACCGCTAAAACAGAGCCTCCTAAACTGCTCGTTGTAGTCAGTGTCAAAAATAAAATTAGTGCTTGGAATTTTGCTAATAAATTAAAATCTCAGGAAGGTGCCAAAACTCAAGAAACTGAGTACAAAGGAGTTAAAATTTATGAAATTGCAGAGCCAACCGGCAAGCGCTACAGTGTGGCTTTGTTGAACGATCAATTAGTGATGGCTCCTTTGAGAAAGCCTGTGGAATTGGCGATCGATACTTTTAAAGGCTCACCCTCTCTTGCTACCCAGAAGAGTACAAGCAAGTATTTTGCTGAGAGTGCTGGGGTGCCCAATCCGATCGCAACTGTTTATATTGCGGACTATCCTGCCGCGATACAGCAATTGAAAGCTAATTTACCAGATAATTTTCAATTGCCTTCGACAGTGCTTTCACAGTTTAAACAAGTCAAGTCTTTGGTAGCGGGAATAGGGGCCGACAGTTCGGGATTGAGGGTGAAAACTATCGCTCGGTTAGATCCTAAATTCGGACAGCAAAAGCCGCTAGTCGGATCGAAATTGTTGCCCAGATTTCCCGGCGAAACCATTGCTTTAGTAGGCGGTAAGGGACTCGATCGCATTTGGTTGCAGGCGACGGCAGAGGCAAAAGACAGCCCGGAAGTTGACAGGGGCATTCAGCAGGTGAGGAGTAGTTTTAAGCGGTTGGATTTGGATGCAGATCGTGAGGTTTTTGGCTGGATGAATGGGGAATTTGCGATCGGGGCGATCGGTTCGGAGCAAGGTATTTTGTCTCAGTTGGGAATGGGGGCAGCGATGATTTTTGAAACGAGCGATCGCCCCGCAGCGGAAGCAACCCTCAAAAAACTCGATGCGATCGCCAAAAGCAATCCTACAGTCAGCGTCGCCCCCAGACAAGTGCAGGGAAAACAGGTAACAGAGTGGCAAATACCGCAGCAAGGCACTTTATTCGGGCACGGTTGGCTGAATGAAAATTCTGTATTTGTCGCTTTCGGCGGCCCTTTAGTCGATGTCATCACCACAGCGCCACCGCAACCGTTAAGCAGCAGTCGGAGTTTTCAGGCGATCGCCACTGCTGTACCCCAGGCGAACCAAGGTTACTTTTATATAGATATGGACAAAACCATGTCATGGGCGAACCGTTATTTGCTCGCAGTACAGCCCAATTTAGTTTCGCCGCCCGTCACTGAATTGCTCAATTCTCTCCGAGGAGTCAGCGTAGCCACAACTTCGACAGAACCGACAACTGCTCAGCTCGATCTGCTTTTTGCCTTCAAATCTAGCAATTAGGCGATCGGGAATTGGGAACCGGGAATTGGGAATTTTTCTATCCGTTAAATCCCATACATTGCTCCTTGCTCAATATCTTCCGGATGAATGATGACTAATAACTGATATCATGTGCCGTCGATTATAATAACAATGAAAGTTCGTAGTGCGGACTTCAGTCCGCTCTTAAGTGGCGGACTGGGCGTTGTTGATTTACGGTATGAACGACTCAATGTGAAAAAATAAAACAAGCCAGCCAGTCAATCTTCTAAATTTTCAAGTTATCCATTTTCATACCCCGATTAAGCAACACCGCGGACTGAAGTCCGCACTACAAACGAATCTGATTGCGATCAATCGATCGCATACCATATGATGACTAATGACCGATCAAAAAAAAGTTGCTGCCTCTCCAGGGAGGGCAGCTACTCAAATAAAGCATTTTAATGTCTCTCAAAACTTCTGGATTAACCTTCAGACATTCCCGACTTATTCGGCAATTGTAAGTCATCAGGATCTACATAATGACAAACTGCTTTGTCCATGCAAATCAACGCCCAGCCGGATTTATCGATGCTCATCAATTTGTAAGAAGCAGGCTGAATAAAGAAACCTTTGTGGTTGCGGGTTGCTGGTTTGATGTTAACGTGGCTGTCAGTGCTCATGTTCTTACAACTCCTAGTATTTATGTTAGTCAAGTCTGAAAACCGCTGTGCCGGTTTGTCGATCGTCTAAGTTTTCAAATACTAGCACTGACTTCCTGAGTTTTCCATAAAGTTATTTATTGATTTATTACGAGATCGTAATAAACCACAAACCCGATTTCCTTGATCCCCACCACTAAATCGACTTGTTTGCGGGTTTACGGTTCCAGAAGCCACTGTTTCACGCGGGCGAGACTCTTCCAGTCCGGTTTGCGGCTTAATCCTTCTTCAAAATTTTTTGTAACTTCCTCTAACAACTCTTCGGAAGCCATCAGGAGTTGCTGAGCAACTTCTACGTGGGGGCGCACCCCTTTTTCTTTGAGATCCAGAATCGCGACAGCTAGGTTGATGCGAGCTTGGGGGTCGTGAGGGTTCAATTTAACGGCGGTTTTAGCTGCTTTTTGAGCCGATCCGGGTTTATTTTCCAAGAGGTAGAGCCACGCGAGGCTAGCCCAGGCATTGCCATTTTTGGGAGATTTCTCGCACAATTCTTTGAACACGGGGATCAAATTAGCAGGGGCTTCGCCAGCTTGGTAGCGATCGAAACCGTCTTTAAACATTTCTTCAGGGGTCATTCGATTTTGGATTTTGGATTTTAGATTTTAGATTGCTCGAAAGCATGGGTGCGGGACAAAGGAAACGGATCGGAAGCTGATTGTCGATCGCTCACGATCGCGAAGCAATTAGCTGGAGACCAATTACCAGAAAGAATTGGTTGAAAGCCGGAACCCTTCGAGGAAGGAATTAAGATCGGACTATTCATTACTCAATTCCTCGGACTTAAGGGTAGAGGTCGCCCTCAAACTGTCAACCGTCAACTGTCAACGAAGAGGGCGGGCCCGCACCATCCACCGCCCCTACAACTGTCAACTGTCAACGGTCAACTGTCAACTGTCAATTTTAAGCAGAAAAAGAACTGCCGCAACCGCAAGTTTGAGTAGCGTTGGGGTTGGTAAACTTAAAGCCCCCGCCGATCATCGAATCGCTGAAGTCGAGCACCAAACCGTAGAGATAAAGAATGCTCTTGCGATCGCACACTACCTGAAAACCGTCGTAGTCAAACACTTCATCGTCAGATTTCACAGTGCTGGGGTCTGCGAAATCCATCACGTAAGACATACCAGAACAGCCGCCCTGCCGCACCCCTACGCGCAAGCAGAGGTCTTTACCTTGTTTTTCTCGAAGAGCTAAAACTTGACGAACAGCAGAGTCCGTCATTTGAATGCCCCGCTGTTGGGAAATCGCTTGAGTCATAATTTGTCGAACTCCTGAGACTGTCGAATGTTAAGAGTTTAATCTTATCTCTCCATTGTACAGGGAAGTAAGGAAGTCATCAGTCATCAGTCATCAGTGCGAGCGTCCTCGCTCGCAAACGCAATCAGTCATTAGTCAGTCAACTGCTGTGCTGTCAAATGTTCCAGGTAAACTAAGAGATCTCTCACGGGGGCACTGCCCATACAACAGATCGACTGCCAACTGTCAACTGTCAACTGTCAACTGCCAACTGTGTTCACAAGCTTGATGTCCTCTCCCCCTATAGGGTTTATGATTGAGAAGCAGCGGTTGACCTTGACGGGCACCGCAACAATGCTTCACCCAACGGGCTTACTCTATGGCAGCGCTGAATCGCTCTACTCTTCGTCGGCTACAAAACTTACCTCAAATTCCCAGCGTGTGGGAGGGCGACCGCCGACCGTTATCAAATGCTGACTCGCACATGATGCTAGAGGACGACGACGATCCAGAAGCCGGTGGCGAGTGTATTCTCTGGGTGGACGGCTCTGAAGGCATCGTCAGAGCAATGGACATGGTAGGCCCAGATGCCGGCCCAGAGGCGATCGTCCGAGCTTTACTAAGGGCAATGGAACATCCCCAAAGTCCGGCTCCCGCAGTCCGCCCCCAAAAAATCGTTGTCAAAAACCGAGAAATTCAATTTTATCTGCGGGGTGTGCTTCAAGATTTAGGCATTTCCATTGACTACGTACCGGAATTGCCCTTAATTGATGAAATCTTTCGGGGTATGGAAGAGGTCGCTGTGAATCGGCCTCCCGAATTACCGCCTGAGTACGCCGAAGTGCTAATGGAAAAAGCAGCTCAAATTTGGCACGATGCTCCGTGGCGGACTTTGAGCGAACATCAAATTATATCTATTGAAATCAATCAGTGGGATGTCGCCAGCCTCTACGTGTCCGTATTGGGCCAAGGGAGAATGGATTACGGAGTTTTGCTGTACCGTTCTCTAGAATCCTTGAAGCGGTTTCGAGAGCGAGTTGTCAACGATGACTCTTTTGAAGATTTAGAACAGGCTTTTTTAGGGCAAGATTGTTTGTTTCTCACCTTTGAAAGCGCCGGCGAGCTGGATGAGGATGACGATGACGAAATTGATTTAGCCGATTTGCCTCCATCGGAAATTGAACCGAATTTTGGCAACCTGCATCCTTTAGAAGGATTGCGATCGATTCTTTACGAAGAAGAAGCCCTGACGATGTTAGTTGCTCTCGAAGCATTCCACCGCTTTTTCCACAACGGCCGCCGGAAATTGGCAGCAGACACATTTCCCGCTCTCAACAGTCGCTACCGCATCCCTGTTCCGCAGTCTGATGGAGAAATTCAACAGGTATCGGTTAAAGTTTCGACGATGCCTGAGGTGTCTGACGAATTATTACAGATGCTCGGTGATGACGATGACGATGACGATGATGAATTTGAAATGCCACGGCTGCGGGACGATTTGGTGCCGCAAAATTCATTCTTGAGTCTGGGTGCCGTACCTTGGGAAACGGTAGATTTTCTACGCGGAAGTGTCCAGTTTCACGAAGGTGCAGAAGTCGATATTAATACCGCTGGGGATGGTTTGCCTGTAGTGATGATTCAAACTTCCAATCCCAAGGCTAAAACTATGATTCAGGATTTGAAAGAAGCTGGAGGGGTGAAGGCAATTTGTTTTAATCCGGGCGAAGATCCTTTTCAAGACGAGCAATACGACTTGGGTATTTTGCAAACAAAAAATGGGGAATTGTATTTGTTTGGCGAGTTTAATGAAAACGACCCGGTGCATCAGGAAGCTCGCAAAAAGTGGGAGCGTCGCTGTAAATCAACTAACGGTTGGTGCGGTTTGGTGATTGCTAAAGGGTTGATGGGTGCTTCTCGCGGTCAGCCTCAGTTTAAGGATATGGTCGCTTTGTTTGAGGTGCGCTGGGTTTCTCCTAAAGACCTAGGAATTGGGCCACTTCAGTTGATGCCGATGTTTTAAAGTCAGTTATTAGTTGTTAGTTATTTGTTATTTGTTATTTGTTATTTGTTATTTGTTACTCGTGTGATGCTGCTAATAACCAATAACTAACAACCAATGATATTAGTCACCAGTCAACAGTTAGCAGTCATTTTTTTAATTTGAATTAGGAAGGAGAACGAACGTGTCAAATTCTACTCAAAAGCGAGAAGTGTTAGTCGCCCTTGATGCCGAATTCGCTGAAAAAATAGACCAGTTGACTGATAATTGGACGGAGGCGATAGAACAGGCACTATGTCTCGCATCTTAATTCCGGCTGGTGAAGGAGGATTGCAAGCTAATTCTTTAGCTGTTTGTGAAAATGTGTCTGCTTGGCGCCAAACTTATCTGGAACAAGGCCCTTACGGTGAAATTAGTGCGGATTTTTTGGCAAGAATTCAGAGAGGGGTGCAAGTGGCGATCGGCATTTACGCACTTTGAATGTTTCGGAAACTCTAAAACTTGTTACAATTTGTAAAAATACTGGATAAGGATAGGTAAAATGCGGGTTGCGATCGCAGGTGCGGGACTGGCTGGAATGACCACAGCAGTGGATTTAGTGGATGCCGGCCACGAAGTAGAAATTTTTGAGTCCCGCCCCTTTGTCGGCGGTAAAGTCGGCAGTTGGGTAGATCCCGACGGGAATCACGTTGAAATGGGTTTGCACGTCTTCTTCGGCTGCTATTATAACTTATTTGCCCTGATGAAAAAAGTGGGGGCATTTGACGATTTGCTGATTAAAGAACACGTCCACACTTTTATCAATCGAGGTGGCGAAACTGGTAGTTTAGATTTTCGCTTTCCGGTGGGTGCTCCTTTGCACGGATTGAAGGCATTTTTCACTACATCTCAGCTATCAGCACAGGACAAAATCCAAAATTCGCTCGCCCTGGGAACTAGCCCGATCGTCCGAGGCTTGATAGACTTTGATGGAGCGATGAAAACCATCCGCAATTTAGATAAAGTTAGTTTTGCTGACTGGTTCCGCAGCCACGGCGGCAACCAAAACTCGCTCAAAAGAATGTGGAATCCGATCGCCTACGCCCTGGGTTTTATCGACACCGAAAATATTTCTGCCCGGTGTATGTTGACAATTTTTCAATTGTTTGCTACGAAAACAGAAGCATCAAGGATGCGAATGCTGGCCGGTTCTCCCAGCGAATATTTGCACAAGCCAATTGTGGACTATTTGGAAAGCAAAGGTACAAAAATTCACACGCGGCGCCGAGTGCGAGAAATTCAGTTTCAAGAAAGTGGAGAAACTCGCGTCACAGGCTTAGCCGTAGCTAGTGGCGAAACCGAAGAAATTATTACCGCTGATGCTTATGTTTTTGCCTTAGATGTGCCGGGAATTCAGAAAATATTGCCCCCAGCTTGGCGGAAGTGGTCGGAATTTGACAATATTTATAAGTTAGATGCTGTGCCCGTTGCGACAGTACAATTGCGGTTCGACGGTTGGGTAACGGAATTGGAAGATGAAGCCAAGAGAAAACAGTTGAGCCACGCTGTCGGAATTGATAATTTGCTATATTCAGCAGATGCAGATTTTTCGTGTTTTGCCGATTTGGCGCTGACAAGTCCCAAGGATTATTATAAGGAAGGACAAGGTTCTCTGTTACAGTTAGTGTTGACACCGGGCGATCCGTTTATCAAACAAAGCAATGAGGCGATCGCCCAACACGTACTCAAGCAAGTTCAGGATTTATTCCCCTCAGCACGGGAATTAAACATGACTTGGTACAGTGTGGTTAAGCTAGCTCAATCTCTCTACCGCGAAGCACCGGGCATGGATGTTTACCGCCCCGCTCAAAAAACGCCGATCGGCAATTTCTTTCTAGCAGGAAGTTACACTCAGCAAGACTATATCGACAGCATGGAAGGTGCGACTCTTTCCGGCCATCAAGCGGCGAAGGTAATTCTGGAAGCTTATAGTTAGTTGACAGTTAACAGTTGACAGTTGACAGTTAGCATTTGGTATTAGTCGCTCCAGTGAAAAATGTAAAATGCTAAAAGCTAAAAGCTAATGATTCTCTCTCCTTTCCAGGCTCTGGCTGGGAATGCTTTAAAAGAGGCTCTACCTCTGATGAATGTTCGCTTTTGACAAGCGAGGCCGAGCCTGGAAATGAGAAGAAACAATTCCAATACCATTTACTGGTATACCCCCCTGGGTATACCGCTATGAAAAATAGATCGGGAGATTGCTTCGTTCCTCGCAATGACCATCTTAAGTAAACCGTATTGGAAAGAATTCTTCAATCTAAATTCCCAAATCTAAAATCCTATGACTGATTGGTTAGAACATAGCGTACAAGTAGAAGTGGCAATTCCTATCGAATTAGCGTGGGAACTTTGGTCTGACTTAGAGCAAATGCCGCGCTGGATGAAGTGGATAGACTCAGTTAACATTCTAGAAGAAGAACCAGAATTATCGCGCTGGAAACTTGCAACGGGGGGGTTAGAATTTAGCTGGCTTTCTCGGATTCTCAAATTAGTGCCAAATCAGATTATTCAGTGGGAATCAGTAGACGGTTTGCCCAATCGCGGTGCGGTGCGGTTTTACGATCGCAAAAACAGCAGCATTGTCAAACTAACAGTGGCTTATGGAGTTCCCGGCTGGTTGGCAACATTGATGGACAATTCATTTGTAGGGCGAGTTGTTGAATCGACTATTCAGGCTGACTTGGAAAGGTTTAAAGAGTATGCTCTGAATGTTAAAGCTAGATCTTAAATGCTGCGGACTGAAGTCCTCACTACAAACTGGTTTGTAGTGAGGACTTCAGTCCTGATAATTTTAAATTGTAATGCGAAGGTCGATCCGTTTGTAGTAAGGACTTCAGTCCTGATAATTTTAAATTGTAACGCGAAGGTCGATCGCCCTTTTGCCTCAGTATCATATAAATATGCTGCTGATTGCTTCCCGGTTCAGTTATGAGTTATTGCCTAAACCCCGCCTGTCAAAACCCGCAAAATGCCGATCGAACTCAATTCTGCCTGAATTGTGGCACAAAACTGTTGCTCAGAGAGCGTTACCGCGCCATCAAACCCCTCGGTAGAGGCGGTTTTGGCCGTACTTTTTTAGCCGTAGACGAAGACAAACCCTCAAAACCGCGTTGTGCAATCAAGCAGTTTTTCCCGCTATCCCAAGGAACCAGCAGCGCCGAAAAAGCAGCAGAATTATTCAACCGAGAAGCCGTGCGGCTGGACGAATTGGGGAAACACCCGCAAATTCCCGAGTTGCTGGCGCACTTTCAGCAGGAACGCTATCAGTATTTGGTACAAGAATTTATAGAAGGGGAGAATTTACAGCACGAATTGACGCGGAATGGCCCTTTCAGCGAAAGTCAGATTCTCGGGCTGCTGAAGGATTTATTGCCAGTATTGCAGTTTGTGCACGATCGCAATGTAATTCACCGAGACATCAAACCACCAAATATTATCCGCCGCCGCGTTTCTCAAACTCCGATTATTTATACTTACCCAAACTTAACTGGGGAATTAGTTTTAGTTGATTTTGGTGCTGCCAAACTTGTGGAGGGTTTGAGAGAAACAGGAACAGTCATCGGTTCGCCTGAATTCGTGGCGCCGGAACAAATTCGAGGTCAAGCGGTTTATGCTAGCGATTTGTATAGTTTGGGAGTAACTTGCATTTATTTGCTGACTCAAATATCTCCCTTTGATTTGTTCGATATCAATCAAGATGTTTGGGTTTGGCAAGATTTTTTGAAGGTTAAAATCGATCGGAAACTAACTCGAATCCTCGACAGAATGATCGAACCGAGTCTCAGCCGCCGTTACAAATCTGTAGCTGAAGTTCTCCAAGATTTGCAGCCGCAGCAGTCGGGGGCGGGTACAGGGGCACCGCCGCCGCAGTCGGGGGCGGGTACAGGGGCACCGCCGCCGCAGAGGGCGGGCACGGGGGCACCGCCCCTAGCAACGCCTGCAATTCCCGCGCCTCAGAGGATGCCTGCGGTGCAGAATGCCGTGCCAGCAACGGTTGCGGGCACCATTATACCTGTGCCGCCGATGCAGCGGGTTGTTCCCGCACGCGCGCCTACTTGGAGGTGCATTCATACTCTGGTAGGGCATTCCCATGCTGTCACCTCAGTAGCTTTCAGTCCCGATGGCGGGACTTTAGCTAGCGGGAGTGAGGATAAGACGATTGAGATGTGGAAGTTGGAGACGGGTAAGCGGTGGTACACTCTCACTGGTCATTCTGACTGGGTGACTTCTGTGGCTTTTAGTCCTGATGGCGCGACTTTGGCTAGCGGCGGCCGGGATAAAACAATTCAAATTTGGGATTTGAATAAGGGTAAGTGGTGGTATGCTTTGCGCGGCCACGAGGATCGGGTTTATGCTGTGGCTTTTAGTCCTGACGGTCAGGTTTTGGCTAGTGGGAGTCGGGACAAGACTGTGCAGTTGTGGAATTTGAATAAGGGTAGGCCGATGTCGGCTTTAAGCGGTCACGCTGGTGGGGTGGAGGCTGTGGCTTTTAGTCCTGGTGGGGAGTTTTTGGCGACGGGGAGTCGGGATAAGAGTTTGCAGTTGTGGGATTGGCGCAACGGTCGATCGATTTGTACTTTAGCAGAACACGGGGATTGGGTGCGGGCGATCGCCTTTGCTGCGAACTCCCTTGCCGGTCAGACCCCCCCCAGCCCCCCCTTGCTAAGGGGGGCAGCAGGAGAAGGATCGATTTTGGTTAGTGGGAGTCGGGACGGTACGGCCAAGCTGTGGCGGATAGATGCACAGGGGCGAGGTACGCTGCTGCGAAGTATGAGGGACAATTCTGGGGATGTTTTGTGTGTGGCATTAAGCCGGGATGGTGGAGTTTTGGCGACGGGGAGTCGGGATGGTTCGATTTATTTGTGGGATACGGCTGCGGGGGGTTTGCTGGAACTTCTGACCGGGCACGGCGGGGAGGTTTTGTCGGTGGCGTTTAGTGCTGATGGGGGGTGTTTGGCTAGCGGTTCCGGCGATCGAACTGTGAAGATTTGGCGGGTTGGGAATTAGGGCGGTGGCTGTGGGTGGCTGGAAAAATTTTATATTTATGCTTGACAGGCGATCGAAGGTTGTGCTAAGTTAGTAATTCGTGAGGACGCATAGCTCAGTTGGTTAGAGCACTACGTTGACATCGTAGGGGTCACTGGTTCGAGTCCAGTTGTGTCCATCTTATTAAACCCGCCCACAAAGCGGGTTTTGTTGTTTTTTGTGTTGGATTGTGTGGTAAGGGCGATCGACTCCCTCGATAAAGGTCAGCCTGTACTTCCGATGTAGTTAAATATGATTTATGAGCAGTTGAATGATAGACTCAATGAGCGGAACGAATATGCTTAATCTGTATGGGAGATAATGCTTGATGGCCAAGAGAAATACAAAGCCTGATGAGGGGATATTCGATTCTGCGCTCACCAATCAACGCCCAGTCTCAGAAACCTTCTTCCTTGATTTTTCGGCCGACCAAACAATTGCCCAGAATCTTCACCAATCTGATGAGGCAGTGCAGCGTCGGATACGCCAATTTATGGAAAAAGCGAAGAGTCCAACTCAATTTTTATTTGACTTCCAGACATACGGTAATGATTCCGATCAAGAAGTAGCAGCAGATTTAGGTAGTGGAGCAATTGCAGCAATTGACTCTACAGATGTTTTACCTGTTACTGACTTAATGAATACTTCCTTTTATGCCGTTGGAGTTGGATGTATTACAAGTCGGAACCGCCATGCCCCAGAAGTTGTTTTAACTACTACAAACACTCGTTATACAACACCTGATGAAATTGCAGCGAATGATACAGATTTGTTTGGTTTATGCGATGAGTTAGATGAGGTTCGCGATACTAAAGGATCTTGGTCTACCACATTTCGGGAATACCAAGAACGAGAGGTGGCAATTTCCTGCGAGCAAGAAACTGTATTGCTAGATGGGCCTGTTTTTACTCAAAACTTAATTACTCAGCATTCGGGAAGAGAACTTTATTCTAGGATGATGCAAACAGGGAAAAGATTTATTGGTGTGATCAAAGATTTGGGAAGTTCATGGGCAATTAGTAAGTGGACAGCAATGAGTTTAGAGCGAGGGGAAGGATTTGTGCTGTGTCCTATCCAAGAGCAATATCAACGACGGTTTGGAGATAACAGAAGCATTAACCAATGGATTGGTGCATTACCAGGGCAGTATGTCCGGGTTGTTTATCGTCCTGCTGAGAAAGCGTTTGCCTTTGAATGCGCTCTAGCTGATTTATCATACGCAGTTAGCCTATTGCGACAAGATGCTAGTCCAACAATTAACCACGAAATCCCACTTTTGCTGGAAACAGTTGATTGGCATCTCAGAGGAAGCAACAACTCCCAGGCAATTAAACACTCCTTTATCGGCGAAATCCAGCGCAATAACTACCGTATGGGAGTAGATATTACAAATGAAGGTAACTACCGATGACACTAATTCAAATTCCTGACACAATCAATTCCGACTTAAGTTTAATCTGTGGCTACACTTTTAATCAGCCAGAATTATCAGCCAACGATTTTGTGATCGTTGAAGATCGCGCCAGCCAAAGGAACTATTTTGGACAAGTTGTTGGGCCACAAGCCAACTTAAATCGCTCGGCACTTGGCCCACAAGACAATGCGACAATCAATGCTTTTGAGCAGCTAGAGCAGAATAACTACACCCGTGAAGTTGTAGTTCGAGAGGTTTATTTTTATCAGATAAATCTGATTAAAGACATTACACAAGATCCACCAAATAGCGTTCGTAGGCGACCTCAAATTGGATCTATTGCCAGACAAGCAACAGAAAATGAAATCATCAGATACCTAAGCTTGCCTCCTGCGGATGAACGCTATCGAATTGGACAAATTATCGATACAAATATTGGCGTTTATGTCAATCCCAGAACTCTTTTTTATCAAAGCTTGATTGCTGGTTCAACTGGGAGCGGAAAAACTAATTCTTGCGCCAATTACATCCGCGCAGCATTACAAATGGACTTTGGGGTTATCATTTACGATCACAAACCTGATTATCAGCATATTAATAGACTCAATCAAGATGCCATAGACATTTTAAATCGAAATGGTCAAACAGACCAAGACACAACCTGGATTGAAGGAGTTAATGCTGATTTTTACTACTTGGGAGAGGAATCAACTGCCTTTCAAGGTACTCCAATTGCTATTCCAGCCTCAGAGTTCGATCCAGCAGTTCTGGCAGCAGTAATGTACTATCCTCCTAATGAAACTAACTCTCGTGAAGAATTCGAGACTTTATTAGAAGAATTTGACGACGAGCGACACGCCGATCAGAATGGTAACGAGCCAGTAATTTGGACACTAGGGGACTTTTTCCAATGGGTAACTAGCTATAATCCTCAAAGCCCAAATGCTCCCTGGCAGCCACCTGAACACGCTAGAGAGCGACTGGGAGGAAGACAAGCACAAACTTATAGAGCGATGGTGGCGAAAATGCTTCGCCGGAATCGTCGTCCTGCTTGGGTTGACGGTGGACTACCAATCCGTCCCACGGCCAATGCTAACGCTACTAGAGCTAGAAGACCCAGTGCGAGTGCGGCTGTATTTGGTCAAGATCAAACCCCTCAGCAACCACAATGGTTTGATCCTACTAATCTATTACAACCTGGAAGAGCATTAGTTATCCGTGTAGGACAGGCAGGTGGAGGACGTGACTATGGGTTATTTCTAAACTATATGCTTAAACGAGTTTACGATCTCAAAGAGCAACGCCAGATTGCTTTCCCAGTTCTGCATCATATTGATGAAGCTCAAGATCTCTTCAATGGTAGTAAACAGTTTGCCTCTGCAATAGGGAATGTTCTTAGTGAAGGAGTTCGTAAAGGCAGAAGCCGACAAATTGCTTTTACTATTGCTGTTCAGAGCGCGGCTCAGATACCTGATGATATCTTGAATAATTTAAACACTCGCATTATTCATCGGCATAACCGAGCCAGTGAAGCACAGAGAGCATTGGAGAAAGCCGCAGATGCCCAAATTTCGATGACCAAGAATTTTGGGCCTGGTGAAGCACTTGTCGATCTATTTGGTGCTTCAGCAGTAGTTAATGCCAGAATGCGTTTATCGCCTTTTCAGCTTACTACTGAGGAGTTATTGCAGCAGCAAGAACAACAGCAGCAGCCACACCAAGAACTATTGCCACAGGAAGAAGAAATGCCATTCTGATTGCAAGGACATCATCTAAAACTCTTTGAAGGATAAAATTTAGCCCATGCAATAGATACCAAATCAACAGCCAGCAGTTCTGGCTTCATCTTCTATCGTCCTAACTATGCTAGTTGGTAGTCAGCAGGAAATCAATCAATGAAAGAGCCTTCATTTGAACACGAATTCGCTATCATCCCCACTTTTGTTAGTGGCAATCAAGAAACTGTTGTTGTCCAATTTTTGAAAACGGCGACCAACTTATTAAGGAAAGCTAAAACTCTAGAAGAAATTCAGGAGGTTTGGCAAAAAGTCAATGCCCTGGAAGCTCTTTCTAAAAAATTCAGATTAAGTAAGGATGTGCAGCTTGACGCTACTGAATTACGGATTCGGATTGAACGCCGATTAGGAGAAATACTAAGGCAAAAAACTGAAAGCAGAGAAGGACATATAAAAAAGCAGAATCAAAACTTAGTTAAGGTTGATTTAGATTCCGAAGATTCTAAAAGTATCCGATCAAATCTTAATTTTACCAAAAATGATTTGTCAAAATTCCAGGAACTTGCAAGGACTCCACAAAAACTATTTGAGGCTGTTGTAACTGATTTGAGGACTGAAGCAGTCATTAAAAGGCAGGCAGCTTTATCCACAACTGGAATACTACGGGCTATTCGGAATGAACATAAAAAAGATAGCGAACCACTATTTAGCCCTATTATCAAGCCTTCTGACAACTGGAACTTTAGCACGGTTCAATATGGTCGGATCGATGAAGCATGGGGCGAATACAGAGGTTACATTCCTGGAGAAATTTATGCTAACTGCTTCTGGTACTACGTCAAGCCAGGGGATTTAGTAATTTCACCGATGGCTGGCTCTGGTCAGATTTTGCGAGTGTATGAAGCTCGTCAAGAATGGATGGGTCAGCACGTTTATGATTTTAAATTAAAAATGTTTGATCTGACTCCACGCGGGAAGTACAAAGATTTAATTATTCAACATGATTTAACAAAAAGCTTCCCGGTTGAGAATCCCGATTACATTGTTATGGACATTCCTTATTATGGGATGGTTGCCCAACAGTATTCTAACAAGGCTGAAGATTTAGCTAACATGGCTTTAGAAGATTGGCAGATAGCAATCGCTAGAATTGCTAAAAATTGTGCCGTCGCACAAAAAACCGGAACTCTTTGCACTGTTATTTCTCCGAATTATCGGGATGTAACCAATGGTTTAATTGTAATGGTTACAGATATAATCCGCTCTTTGTGGGAGTCTGCTGGCTATACGCTTTACGATAAAGCTTATTCAAGTCGAAGAATTCAGCAAAATCAAACCCCACAGATGGCACGAATGAATAATCAAGCTAAAGCTAATCGAATTATGCTGACTGACATCACAGAGATTTTGACATTTCGGAGGGGATAAAGGAAATGGATTTAGAAACATTACTCGATCGCATAAACCTTGGAGAAGACCAAGATATTGAATTTAAGTCTGCTGACGGTGGTTTCCCCAAGGAAGTTTGGAAAACTGTATCAGCATTTGCAAATACAGATGGTGGCTATATTGTTCTAGGTGTCACGGAAAATCGAAATCGGTTCGAGATTTCAGGTGTCCGTAATCCTAACGTTTTACTTAAAGAGTTTTGGAATAATCATAATAATCTGCAAAAACTGAGCTTCTCAATTTGCGGCAATTCTGACTTACAAACTTTGAAGATAGAAGATCGTAATTTAGTTATTATTAAAGTTCCCAGAGCAACAAGAACGCAACGCCCAGTTTATATTAATAAAAATCCCATGATGGGAACCTATAAACGTAACCATGACGGGGATTATCCTTGCACTGATGATGAAGTTCGTCAAATGTTGCGCGATGCCAGCAACGATCCTCAAGATATCCAAATTTTAGATAAATTTGACCTGGGCGACCTCGATCCAGAAACTTTAAAATCTTTTCGCCAACGGTTTAGTTCCAGAGAACCAGATCATCCTTGGCTTGGATTCGACGATCGCAATTTATTGATTCAGTTAGGCGGATGGAGGCGCGATAGAAATACTGATAAAGAAGGGTTAACTATAGCTGGTTTACTGATGTTTGGGAGAGGAAATAGTATTTTAGATGCACTTCCCCGCTATCAACTAGACTATCAAGAACGACTGTCTAAGGATCCAGAAGTTCGCTGGACATATCGGCTGACACTTGATGGCAAGTGGGAGCCTAATCTTTTCAATTTTTATTATCGCGTCTATAGTCGTTTAGTTAATGATTTAGATATTCCATTTAAACTAGATAAAGATGCCGTGAGACGAGGAGAAACCCATGTTCATGAAGCTGTTCGAGAGGCTCTGGTAAATGCTTTGATTCATGCCGATCATTTGTCTTCTCGTCCTGTTATAGTAACTAAGTTTCCTAATGGTTTTTTATTCACTAATCCAGGTCGATTAAGGATTTCTCTTTTGCAACTTTATGATGGGGGTATCAGCGATCCGCGCAATCCTAAACTGCAAACGATGTTTCAAATGCTTGGTTTAGGTGAAAAAGCTGGCTCTGGTTTTAGAAAGATTCTACGAGCCTGGAAAGAACAACAATGGTTTAGGCCACTCGTCTCAGAAAAATTCGATTTAGAAATGACATCAGTTGCCCTACCAATGCTTAGTTTAATTCCCGAAGACGTTGAGCAAGAACTAAAAGAAATAGTGGGAGATAACTACTGTCAACTAACAGAATTAGATCGGATTATTTTGGTACTAGCGCATCAGTTTGGAGAAATTAGTAATAGTGACATTCAGTGTTACAGACAGGAACATCCTAGAGACATAGGAGAGTGCCTAAAGCACTTGGTCAATAACGGCTGGTTGGCGCAATCAGGACGTGGGCGTGGAACGCAGTACGCTCTACCAAATAAAGGTCAATCGGATTTGCTTTCACTGCTTCCAAGCTCCGAACATAACGAGCCTAGCTCCGTGCATAATGAGCCTAGCTCCGTGCATAATGAATCAAGCTCCGTGCATAATGAATCAAGCTCCGTGCATAACGAGCCTAACTCTGTGCATAATGATGAAAACTTATTTTTACTAGAAATAGCTGCTCCTATTCGAGAAAAGCAACGGGTAAGTCCTGAGTTGATGAGAAATACTATTCTGAAACTTTGCTCGGAAAGATATTTAACTGTCAAAAGATTAGCTGAACTATTGAATCGCAGTTCTGAAACAATTAGGACTCATTTTATTAATCCAATGTTGTCAGAAAAATTACTAGAACTCAAATATCCTGACGAACCAACTCATCCTCAGCAAGCATACACAACCTTATTGTCTCCAGGAATCAGCAAGATTTCTGATACTCCGCCATCTTCCCAAACCCCAGAAAACATCGTTGACACTAGCTATCCGCCCACAACGCCGGAACTTTAAACTTTGCCCCACAGTTGGGACACTTCGATCGCGATCGCAACTTATGTCGATCGCCCCAACATCCCCAAATCATGACAACTCCCATCACCCAGTAGGGACACGACACAGCGCCGTGTCCTCGATCGTAGCTTATCGGCGACAGCCTTCGGCGATCGCCCTCAACACAGCTAGCCGCACTTCAGGATGCGATTTTTCAAGCCCGTTAGCCCGAAAAATCCAGTGCCCGCCGCCCGCGTGTTCGATCGCAATTTTCTGTCCGTCTGGCAAAACGATTTGCCACCAATTCAACACAGTGGCTTTAATCAGTTGGCACTGAATCTCGGTCAATTGAGCCTCCATCAGCTTCAGTTGACGCATGATTGGGTTTTGGGCAGATGACTTCATTATTTTTTTCCTGAAATAAATTGGAGAGTTTCTCGACTGGAATTTCTGTTTGCTTACTTTTCAGCTTAATTTCACTTGCAGAGCTTTTCGCTTTTACTTTACCTTCCGAACTTTTCGCCTTCACCTCCCTTGTACCACCTTTCGGCTCATTTTTTACTCCAAAACCTTTAGATTTAACTTTGGCTGGAGCAGACTTTGAACTCTGTTCCGCTGCGGGCTTCTTAAACTCCGCGTCCAATTGGTCTAAAATCTCCTCTTGTTCGGGAGTGTGTTCCGCCGGCTGCTCTACATTTCTGGGGTTGTATTCGTCAACCAGTCGCCCCAAAAATTCCGAAATTGACATTCCCGCAGCGGCTGCTTTTTTGGTCAACAGGGCGTAGGTGTCGGTTTTGATCCGAATTTGTTTTAACCTGAGGTTAGGATTGTTGTCAACTGTTTCGGCTATCGTTATTGCTGTAATCCTTTCTTTGGGAATGACATCCACAACTTCTTGCCACTTTTCCTGTAGAGCGCAGTCGCCGTATTGATCTGTGACTGCGTGTTTGAACAAGGGGACAACTTGAGCGACGCAGCTAGGCAAAATCTCAAATCCGGCTTTTATTAAGCGCAGGCAAATTGCCGCAGATTTGATAATTTGCGTGCAATAAAAATACTGTCTGCCTAAGGCTTGTTCGCAGTAAATTTTGAAAGTTTTGAACTTGTCTTTGTACAAGCGCAGTTTTCGGATCGAGTCCAGCATGATCCCTTGCCGCACGTAGTCGAGGAATCCCCTTTTTATTTCGCCTGTCAGGTAGTCTAAATCGTGAAAGGGCGATTGATTCTGGATTTCTTCTTCAAAGTCTAGCAGCGGGCCTGCAAAGTGAAAGTTGGAGGCGATATCGCCTAGGTAGAAGTTGTCGGTAGATGTAGTCATGATCGGGAAGGGGTCGAGAAAGGGAACGATAGCACGGAAGCTGGGCGATCGCAAAGTAGATGTTTTGGTCTGAATCTTTGATACAATTTTGAGCTGGGCCCTGTTGTAAGGTCGATCGACCTTTTACATCTCATCACCTCCTGGAGAGGTTCAGGGAAAGGAGCTTGAGGTATGCACTCAAGCCCCAAAAATACTAAGGGTATGCAGGTGCATAATTGATAGACACTACAAATAAGGCGGTTATTCAAACCTGCATTTTGATCAAAGGAGGCTTGCCCGGCCGCCTTTGTTTTGCCTATCTACATGAAGTGTACTTCATCTTTCGGCAGAAGTCAAGAGGTTCACTTCATGAAACAAGCTTCGTGTATTATGGAAGAAAATTCGCAAGAAAAGGAAAAGTCTCCATTAAGGCTTCTCAGAGAACAAGCTGGGCTAACCCGCCCTCAAGTCAAACAACATATCGGCGTTTCTGAGCGGATGCAAGCTGACTGGGAATCAGGAAAGTCTATGCCAACTGTGGAAAACGTGGCTGCACTGGCTAACCTATACCAAGTTTCTCTAAAAACTATGTTTGAGCTTTTAGGATTAGACGTAACTAAAATTCCCGATGACTTACCAAGTCGTGAGCCCTCACGCTCCGACAACTAACCCGCAGGGGTTAGCCAATCTCTAGGGAAAGGAGCTTGACTATGCGCCCAAGCCCCGAAAATACTAAGGGTTATCAGGACACCGGGGGTTTAAAACCCCGTCCTTTTAGGACGGCTTTAATTGTAAATCTTTGTTGCAACACAGTCAGTTTTGTGCTAGGAAGTCTAGCATAACGTAGGAGGTAAATGCCATGCTAGTTTTTGAGTTTAAAGCCTACGGAAATAAGAGTCAGTTTGCCGCAGTAGATGAAGCAATTCGTACAGCTCAATTTGTCCGTAATAGTTGTTTGCGCTATTGGATGGACAACCGGAAAATAGATAAGTACGATTTAAACAAATACTGTGCGGTACTGGCGCATGAATTTCCGTTTGCTTCGGAACTTAACTCTCAAGCAAGACAAGCCAGTGCAGAAAGAGCCTGGTCTGCTATCTCCCGATTTTATGATAACTGCAAGAAAGGAGTTCCTGGTCAAAAAGGATATCCAAAATTCCAGAAAGATTGTCGCTCAGTTGAGTATAAGTCAACTGGATGGAAACTAGCTCTCGATCGAAAGTCAATCAAATTCACCGACAAAAAAGGAATTGGCAAGCTTAAACTAAAAGGAACACGAGACTTACATTTCTACTCCTTCAACCAAATAAAACGGGTGAGATTGGTGAAACGGGCTTCGGGCGTATACGTTCAGTTTTGCGTTGATGTTGACCGAAAAGAAAACATAGAACCCTCGGGAAATACCATTGGGTTAGACGTAGGACTGAAGGAATATTATACCGATTCCAACGGAGTGATGGTTGAAAATCCGAGATTCCTCCGCAAAGGCGAAAAAATCCTCAAGCGTTGTCAACGTCGTATTTGTCGAAAAGTTAAAGGTTCAAAGAATCGAGGCAAAGCTAGACAGATTTTAGGAAAATGCCACCTCAAAATAAGTAGGCAGCGCAAAGACCATGCAATCAAATTAGCACGGTGCGTAGTTCAGTCAAACGACTTGATAGCCTACGAAGATTTGAGGATTAAAAATATGGTAAAAAATCACTGTCTGGCTAAGTCGATTAACGACGCTTCTTGGTATCAGTTCCGGATCTGGATTGAATACTTTGCCAAAGTATTTGGGAAAGTAACGGTTGCGGTAAATCCGCAATATACTAGCCAAGAATGCTCTAGTTGCGGTGCAATTGTGAAGAAAACGCTATCTACCAGAACACACGTTTGTAAATGTAGTTGTGTAATGGATAGAGATTTCAATGCAGCTAGAAATATCCTCAGTCGAGGATTGGGTACGGTAGGGCATACCGGAACCTTTGCATTAAATGCAAGCAACGCTTTGGGAGATGAGTCCTCTACTTTAACTGGAGAAATCCTGTTTAAGCAAGTCATGTCGTAGATCAAAGAATCCCCGTGCCTTTAGGCCCGGGAGTGTCAAGCAGGCATAATTGGTAGAAACTACAAATAAGGCAGCTCGCTATAAACCAAAGTGTTTTCACCGTCCGGCTAAATGAGCCGCCTTTCTGTTGTCTCTACTTAAACAACCATAGTTGTAAATATTTGATTTGTCAACAACTTTGGTTGTGAATTTTTATGATATGCCCAGAAATAAACAAACTCAAGAGTCGAAAAATATACCAGCACTGCAAATCTTGCGGGAGGCTGTTGGTTTGTCGCAATCGGCCTTAGCAAAACAAATTCCCGACAAAACCCGCACAAAAACCTTAAGTCAGCAAGCCATTAGCAAGTGGGAACGAGGATTAGACGAACCCGAATTGACTATTGCTCAAATGAAAGCCCTGTGCAAAGCTTTGGGAAAAACACTTAACGATTTACCTGACAACTTGGGCGCACCAAATCCCGACTGACAACTAAAAAGTCAAAAAGGTCGATCGCAACTGGCACAACATAGGAGTTAATTCTTAGGTACGTTGTTGCGCTTCAGCGCTCTTTTTGGGATATCGGAAAGAGCGCTGAAGCGCAACTACGTACCTGTACCTGGGAGCCCTTTGCTCCCTCAATCCGTAATTTTCCCTCTCAGAGCCTTAATCTGACCCCGCTTGGTTTTGCTGTCAAGACGCTTGCGCTGGGAACTGCGAGTCGCTTTGCTGGGTTTGCGCCTTTTGGGGATGACGATCGCACTTTTGATCAATTCTTGCAGCCGTCTCAACGCTTCCTCGCGGTTTTGTTCCTGACTGCGGTGTTCCTGTGCTTTAATGACAATCACACCTTCGGAGGTAATGCGGTTGTCATTGATTTGTAACAAGCGCTCTTTGTAGCGATCGGGTAATGAAGAAGCTGGGATATCAAAACGCAGGTGAATAGCGGTTGCTACCTTATTGACATTTTGCCCGCCCGCGCCTTGGGAGCGAATGGCGCTAATCTCGATTTCGCCATCTGGAATGAACACAGTATTAGAAATTTGTAGCATGATTCATTTACAATTCTTAGCTGTGAGTATAAACTCGATTAGTTTTTTCCTATCCCATAACTCTAGGTCGTTAGATTTAGCAAGTTTGTAAGCATTTTCTGTAAATCTGTTGTTGGTGATTACTCTGCCTTTATTTCCTTTGTAATGTCGGACGGCTCCGGCTACTTCTTGAACTGCTTTAATCCCAACTGGATTCTTGCTTCTTTTCGCTTGAACAACAGTTTTTAAGCCATCTTTGTACAAAATTAGATCGGCTCCATAATCTTGACTGTCTTGAGTTAAATTAACATTATAGCCACACTGTCTAAAATGGACATATAGAAAATTTTCAAACTCTTTGCCAGTCATTGTATCCACTTCCAGAATACCACTGTCTGATAAACGTTTTCTTTGCTCTTCTTCTTTCAATGTATCAAATGCCAATGCTGCAATATCACCGATAATGCCAGCGGCTCTTACTATAAAAGATTTCATGAAATTACATTTATTTTAAAGGAGGAGTTATAATTGTACCAGATTTGATCGGTACAGGCTCAACTAAACTCGATCGACCCATGCCATCATCAGGAGTTCAATACTTAATTATCAATGCCCTGGAAACTCTCGACTTGTTGAGATGGAGAATATATGATGAAGAAAAGGGATTTTGGTACATCGAAACCCCTAGTCGAGTTTTACCAAGGGCTGCTATACTACAAAGTCGCGAGTTGTTCGTATAGACGAGGTTGAAGACTATGACGAAACCGCATGATATCAGAATAGAACAAGACCGGAGATTGGGAGAATTAATGGCGATCCTCTTCGAGGGCTTCGCTAACGCCCGTCAGCGATTCCTGGATGCAGGCGGCGATCCCCGACACCCGCCATCAGGTTTAAAAGGCGATGATTACATGACCGATGCAGAAAGAGAAGAAGCACTCACGATCGCCCGATCGCTCTTTAACGACGAATATATTAAAAGCTATCTCAAAAACAAACGTCAAAACAATTTGCAACCCCAAATTAATGCGTAGGGTGAGTCGAAACGCACCCTACAAGCATTAATTAACCAGTTTACACAGACTATTCAGGAATCTGAGTCCACTCAGTATGGGAGAATTCACCGCGCGGTTTGTCGGTGCGCTCGTAGGTGTGAGCGCCGAAATAGTCGCGCTGAGCTTGTGTCAGGTTTTGCGGGAGTCGATCGCGCCGGTAGCTGTCGAAATAGTCCAGGGACGCGCTGAAGGCCGGTACAGCGATACCCAGCAGGCTAGCGGTAGACAACACTTCGCGCCAAGCTGATTGGCGATCGAGAATGCTCTGTTTAAACTCCGGTGCTAACAGCAAATTCGGCAGTGCGGGATCGTCCTTGAAAGCTTTTTTAATCTTGTCCAAAAAGCCAGCGCGAATGATACAGCCACCCTTCCAAATGCGGGAAATTTCGCTCAAACTCAAGTCATAACCGTAGGACTTCGAGGCTGCGCTCAACAGCGCCATACCTTGGGCATAGGAGCAAATCTTCGAGCAATAAAGCGCATCCCGAACTTTGTTCACAAACTCCTTAGGATCGCCTTCATACTTGGTGGTAGGGCCCGTCAGTTGTTCCGAAGCTTTGACCCGCTCTGCTTTGTAAGAAGAGATGATTCTCGCATTCACAGCAGCGATAATTGTGGGAATGCTCACGCCCAATTCCAAAGCACTCATGACAGTCCAGCGACCAGTACCTTTTTGACCGGCGGCATCCATAATTACCTCAACTAAGGGTTGCTTAGTTTCCGGGTCAATGTATTTGAAAATATTAGCCGTAATTTCAATCAAAAACGAGTTGAGTTCGTCCGTGGTATTCCATTCGGCAAACACTTCCTGCAACTCTTGACCGCTGAGTCCACCGACGTTTTTTAGCAAATCGTAGGCTTCAGCAATGAGCTGCATATCGCCATATTCAATGCCGTTGTGCACCATCTTCACGTAGTGACCGGCGCCACCTGGGCCGATGAATGTAACGCAGGGGCCGTCATCTACTTGAGCCGCTATTTTGGTGAGAATTGGCTCTAGGATGCCGTATGCAGCGTGGGTGCCACCGGGCATCAAGCTAGCACCGTTTAGGGCGCCTTCTTCGCCACCGCTGATGCCCATACCGACAAATCCCAGTCCGGCTGCTTCTAAATCTTTGGTGCGGCGTTCGGTGTCGTCGTAGAGAGAGTTGCCGCCGTCAATAATCATGTCACCCGCTGACAGCATTGGTTTGAGCTGCTCGATGACTGCATCGACTGGTTTGCCAGCTTGCACCATAACTAAGATGCGGCGCGGGGTTTCGAGGGCATCGACGAATTCTGTGAGAGTCTTCGCAGCTACTATGTTTTTACCGGGGGCGCGTTTTGCCATGAACTCGTCGGTTTTGGCTGCTGTGCGGTTGTACACAGCTACGGAGAAGCCTCTGCTTTCGACGTTCAGCGCTAGGTTTTCGCCCATCACTGCTAGACCGATTAAACCAAAATTTTGCTTTGTCATGCTAAATAATCCGCTGGTTCCGTTTGATGATAGGTTTGCGAGAGAGGAAAGCGAGGCGGGGTGTAGCGCTTTCCTGTGGACAGAAAGTATCGGACAATAGACTTTATGTCGGTTTAAGTGTATTTTTATATTCTAAAAATTGCTGTTTGCCGAATCAGTAGGGTTTTTTTAAGATTTAAGGGATATTAAAGAGATCGGTGCGCGATAATAAGGCAGATATTTAATCGATCGCAGTAACGATAGATACAAATTAGC
This sequence comes from Microcoleus sp. CAWBG58, assembly GCF_020883045.1. Taxonomy (NCBI): domain Bacteria; kingdom Bacillati; phylum Cyanobacteriota; class Cyanophyceae; order Oscillatoriales; family Microcoleaceae; genus Microcoleus; species Microcoleus sp. CAWBG58. The sequence continues at coordinate 93,832 of NZ_JAHRFA010000016.1, forward strand.
CAAAATTTTGGGTAAAAATCAGGAGATTGTAATTACTATGGAAGATTTGCAGTATCTCGCGGCATGGGTGAAGGAGCAACACGCTCGCGAGTATATTTTGACTTGGCTGCTGAGCCAACAGGGGCTGTGGTGGTCGGATGGGGAGATTTATCAAGCGGTTTTGCAAAAGTCGGGAAAGCTGTTGAAGGCTTACGTGCAAAAGAGGCAAGCTGGAGAGTTATTTGAGGGAATTTCGGAGAAGTTGGGTTCGGATGATAATTGGGATGATTTGGCGGGAAGTTTGGCGCGGATTGTTGCTGTTTATCAGGAGGAATTATCTCATTTGCAAGAGCGCGATCGCAAGGGGGATGGGCTAAAAAAAAATTTGAATAGTAGCCCGATTGGAGCTCCTTTGCCAGTTTTGGAGGTGCAGCAAGCTTTGCCCGATCCTTATGCGGATACGTTGACTGGAAGATAGTCAGTTGTTATTTGTTATTTGTTATTTGTTATCAGTCATTAGTATGGTGCTGGCGGCGCACCTTACCAGTTTTCCGTGGGGGCGGGTTCGCCAACAATATTTGTCGGTAACAAACAATCTCGATCGACCCGCCCACACCCGATGTTTGGGGGTGATTGTGTATGGGGATTTCTCGTTGAGAGGGGGCGGGTTTGTGTAGATTTTCGGTGGGAATTGGAGATTTTTGGTGAACCCGCCCCTACAGGAATTATGTTTGTACCTAATAAAATTAATCTCACAATAACTAAATATAGCTGCTAGCTTGACGGGTGAACATGGAACAATAAATTCCATTTGATTCTATCAATTCGTCGTGAGTTCCGATTTCGACTATTTTACCGTTTTCCATCACGGCGATGCGATCGGCAATTTTGGCCAATCCCAACCTGTGGCTGATGACTACTGTGGTTTTCCCGGCGGCGATTTGCCGGAAGATGCTGTAAATTTCGTGTTCTGTCTTGGGGTCGAGGGCGGCGGTTGGTTCGTCAAAAATTAGGACTTCGGCTGTAGAAAGCCGCATTAAGGCGCGGGCGATCGCAATTCTTTGCCACTGTCCCCCCGATAAGTCGATGCCGTCTTCTAGTTGTTTGCCTAAAGGCGTTTCTAAACCTTGTTCTAAACTGTTGACTTTAGCTGCAATTCCTGCTTCGTTCAGGGCTTCGTTAATTGCGGTGTCATCTGACAGGGAAAGCAACTCGCCGAAACCGACGTTTTCACGGACTGTGGAGGGGAAACGGGCGTAATCTTGCATGACAACTGCGATGCGCGATCGCACGTATGCTAGAGAGTACGATCGCAAATCTTTGCCATTCCAGGCGATCGAACCACTTGTCGGATCGTACAGTCTGCCGAGGAGTTTGCCAAGGGTGGTTTTACCCGCGCCATTTTCACCAACAAGCACAAGCATCTCACCCGGATTAATTGTTAAGTCGATATTTGCGATCCTGCTTTTAGTGCTACCGGGATAGCAAAAAGATAAATCCTTAATCTCGATCGCAATTTTATCTTTTGTGGGGTCCGAATCTTGCCCGCCATCTGGTAAACTAGGCAAGCGAGAAGCCACATCTACAAGCGGAGACTGCAACTCTGGTTGGAGATCCAAAAGTTGAAAAATCGGACTGACGCCGAGGGAAATATCGTACAAATTAGTGTAATTCCCAATCAGCAATTGCAAACTCGTCTCTACTTGAACAATCAAACCCGAATAAAGTGCCAAATCGCCCAAAGTATAGCGCCCGCCCAAAACTCCCATCACCACATAAACAAAGGGCAAAGCTACACCTATTCTACTAAATATCGACCACAAAAGTACAGCAATCGCTCCTTTTTTTCGCACTTGCTGCATTTCGCTAAAAAACTGCACAAACTGACCTTGCCACCGTTTCAGCCAAAGTTCCTGCAAGCCAAACAAACGCAATTCTTTAGCATATTCTTCCCCTGTCAATACCGTAGCGGATAAGTTCATCTCGCGAGTTATTTTAGCTTGCTTTTTTTGAACTCTCCAAATAATTTTGAGATATTTTCTTTGAATGTGAATTGATGGCAGTGATGAAACCAACATCACCACCGGAACCCACCAAGCTATTGATGCAGCCAGGCCGATGGAGGGAATGAAGATACAAATTCCCGTGATTGTCATGCTGATGGTGAATGCTAGTTGCTGTACTTGTTTAACTCCGGTTTTGGCAAGTTCTAATATATTTAATAGTTCGGGGTTTTCAAACAGGGCGATATCGTCGAAATTGGCGACCTTTTCGAGAACTTTTCCTTCAACTCCGCCTTGCACGCGATCGCGCAAAGATGTTGCTGCAAATGAACTCATGGTTTCGATAGAATCGCTGACTAACTTGAGAGTTAAGACTCCGACAATACTCCACAGCAATATTGGGTGGGAAAGCATCAAAGTTAAGGGCTGTGCTGTTCGGGTTTGCGACAGCAGCTTAGATACTTCATCAATGATTAATTTATCTAAAAATAGCACGCCAGATGGGGCTGCACCACGAACGATGTTGAGTACGATCAAATTGCGAAGTTCGATCGGTGCGGCTTTGATGATGAGGCCGAGACTGCGCCGCAGAGCTTGGAATGTGGTAATTTGAATGGGCTGCATAGTTTGTGGGTAGGTGTCGGGTCTACTCATCCCCGGACGGTATATTGTAACAGTAGTCACTAACTGTTTGCCAAGCATTTAACAAAATTAAATGCCTTAGTTAGTTTACTATGTTGATTCAAGTATTTTATTGAGCGATTAAAAAATTATTCATCTCTCAATTATTAGGACATTTTTTAAATTTCATTTTTTTTATAAATTGGACATCTCACTTGGTAAAGCAGCAATATTTAGTTGTGATATTTCTTCTGACATTTCTTTAATTGCTTCTATTACAGCGTCCTTGTCTGTAATTTCACGACTTTGATGACGTTTTTTCCTGCCACAAATAGCAACTTTCACAGTAAGCTTATAGCGATTAGAACAATAATTTGTATCTTCATATTCATTGATTATGTCTTCATCCTCATTGATTATGTCTTCATCCTCATTGATACTATAACCATTGTAAAAAATCGAGTTCTTGTTAAACCCATGAACACTATTATCCTCAGAATTATCGTCATTCAAATTATCCTCTAAATCTATTGAATCCCAAGGATCATTAGTATTGTCAGCTAAATCATTGTCAGCTAAATAATCTTCTAAAGCTACACACTTCAAATGAATTTGATTGGTATAATCATCTAAATCATCGTTATCTAAATCATCATTATCTAAATCATCGTTATCTAAATCATCGTTATCTAAATCATCATTATCTAAATCATCATTATCTAAATCATTGTCATCTAAATCATTGTTATCTAAATCATTGTCATCTAAATCATTGTTATCATCATCTTGTTCATCATCCCTATCAACTGTCTCTGTAGGTGCAGGATTGGGTAGAAGTGTTAATCGTGGCAGTGTTAATTTCTGATGCTCAACTATATTTATAAATGCAGAACTACAAATCTCTCCAAAATTGCCAGTTATTGTAACTTGACCGATACTTTTTCCAGCGATAAATTTACCATCTGAATTTATCTTGCCACTTGTTGCACGCCAGATGATATTTCCAGGCATCATCAGATCCCCTTGCTGATCAAATCCTTTCGCACTAAAAGTTAAATTCTGATTAGGTTTAAGCTGTGCTTCTTTAGGATAAATTTCTAATCGTCTCAATACAGGAACTACAACAACTTCAACAGAAGCACTAATTTTAGCTGCATTAATAAATAGTTGACCCGCCAAGTCGAGAATCCGAGCGACAATCTTAAAGATGTTTTTCTGTAACCATGCTTCTATATCAAAACCAAGAATCTCGGTTGCTTCATTTGTCGAATCTGTTTCTATATTTTCGGCTTTTTCTGTTTGTTCACCAGTCGTAAAATTAGTTTTTACAAGCTCGACAGCCGATTTGAGGATAAAATTACTTTGGGTAAAATTAATAAATGAAAATACACGATATAAAAGCCTCATGTATATTCCCAAGATTAAGAGTTTAGCCCTTACCCCCGATTCAGATATTTCAGTAACAGTAGCTCTTACCTTAAATGTACCTTTCGCATTACGATCGGCAGTAAAATTACCAGTTTTGTCAATTTTTCCACCTGTTGCTTCCCAAGATATTTTTCCAGTATCTATTCGATTGCTATATTGGTCTAAGCCTACTGCTATAAATTTTTGGCATTCATCAGGCTTAAGTTTTACTACTTTTTGAGGAGAAATTTCTAATCGTCTTAAAACTGGGAGCAACGTAACTTTAACTGATTGACTAATTCCTTTAACTGTCGCAGTAACCGTAACTTCTCGCTTTTCATAACCTCCTATAAAAGTTCCATTGCCGTTAATTTTTCCCCCTTCGGTACATTTCCAATGTACTTGATTAATCTGTATTGGTTCATTTTCTGGATCGAATCCGATCGCGTCAAAAGTAAAATTTTCTTCTGGTTTAAGTGCTACTTCATTCGGAAAAACAGATAAATATCTCAAGATAGAAACTACTTTAATCTCAGCAAAAGCACTGATATTGTATTCAGTTGCAGTAGCAGTTACTCTAAACTTACCTTTAGCATTGTTTCCAGCTACAAAATTACCATTTTGGTCAATTTTTCCACCGCCACTACTTGCTGACCAAATAATTTCCCCTGTTTGTATGTTGTTACCATACTGATCTAAGCCCTTAACTTCAAACTGAAAGCTCTGACCAAACTCTAATTGAGGTATTGAAGATATAATAATTAGTTCTGTTAGCCTCGGAGGCGCAATAATCGTAATTGGGATAACTCGACGAATAGAACTAACTGAAGCGATAACTTCAAAATTTCCTTGCTTGTTAACAGCTAAAAAATAGCCATTTTGGTCAATTATTCCACAGCCGCTACTTGTTGACCAAGTAATTCTCCCAGTTTGTATGCTGTCACCATACTGATCTACTCCTTTAACTTGAAACCGAAAACTCTGCCCAAATTTTAATTGAGATGTTGAGGATATAAGAATTAGTTCTGTTAGCTTCGGAGGTGCAATAATCGTAATTGGGATAACTCGACGAATAGAATTAACCGAAGCTATAATTTCCAAGTTTCCTGGCTTGCTTTCAGCTACAAAATTGCCATTTTTGTCAATCGTTCCGCCTCCGCTTACTTCCCATAATACAGTTTCCTGCATGAGATTTTTGCGTTGATCTAAAACTTTTGCTGTAAATTTTTGAGTATTACCAAACTCTAAAGTAATGCTAGAAGGAGTAACAGAAATCTCAGTGATTCTAGGAGGCTGAATAATAGTAATTGTGACAGAAGCCTCAAAAATGCTTATCTTTGCTTTAACTTCAAATCTTCCTTCCCGTTGACCTGCTGTAAATAAACCCTGTTCGATTTTACCGCCGGTAGTTTCCCATTCAACATCTTTATCGTTAAGGTTCATTTCTCTATTATTCTGGTCTAAAGCTTTGACAGTAAAATATTGAACTTGACCACAAAGGAGTGCTTGGGAAATATCATGAATAACAATTTTGCTTAATTTTGGGTAAGAACATCCCTTAATAGCATGAAGTGGTTTTCCTGTTTCTGGCTTCAACAATGTTACCCAATCTTTCCCTGCAACAGCAAGAGTTTTTCCATTAGAACTAACTGCTACTGAGCTAATAAAATTAGGCTGCTCTGGTAAAGTGTAGATGATTTTATTATAATTATATCTTAAGTCAAAGATTTTAATTTCTCTGGAAATACCTACTATAAGTATATTTTGATTTACATTACAAGCTAGAGAATTAATTGATTGATTATTTGGGTAAGTCTTGGTGCATTCTAAATTTTGAAAAGGTAGTGCAGAAGAACCTTGATTAGCTGCTCCATTAACAATCAATCTACCTAATACCCAAGCCCCTACAGCTATAGGTCCTCCTAATGAAAACCCTGCGACAGTAGCTGCTACATCTACTAAACCTTTACCCAAAACTGAACCTGATTGATTTGAAGACTCTTCTCCAGATTTTGATTGCCAAAATTTGACAACACCATCACGACTTCCACTAATTAAGGTTGTGTTGTCTGAAGTAATAATTAAAGATTGAATCCAACCTGAATGTCCTTCAATACTGCGTATGAGTTTACCGCTATCTAAATTCCATAAGGTGATTTTATTATTAGTGCTTCCACAAGCGATAACTTTTCCATCATGGCTAATACATAAGCTCAAAACGGAAGATAGTTCCTTTGGATCTTGTAGAGTTTCCTTTAAATTCCCCGTATTTAAGTCCCATATTTTGATGGTTTTGGTGGTGCTACCGCTCACAATAGTTTTTCCATCAGGAGTGATAGTAACAGCAGTAACCCAACTAGAATGCCAACTTAGATCGATTAATGTATGAATAAGGTGCCCTGTTTTTAAATTCCATACCTTAATATTTTTGTCGGCACTTCCGGTAACTAATGTATTGCCATCAGGACTAATAGCAACAGACAAAACCCAGTGCGAATGTCCTTCAATACTACGAATCAGTGCCCCTGTTTGCAAATCCCATACCCAAATTTTTTTCCAACTCCCTCCTACTAAAATAGTATTGCCTGGACTTATTGCTAGACAAGTAATAACATCGGTTGGGCAAGTTGTTAAGTTTTCGGGTGTATTTCCCCTCAAATAAGAGTTATCACCCCGAAAAACTCTGTAGGCAAATTGTTTAAGTCTGTCTGATTGATCTTTGATTGACTGTTCAATCAATAGTTCTAAACCTTGTTGACCATAATTGAGAGTCTCTGATAAAGCAGCGAGTCTTTCTTGCTCACTTTGACTAGATAACTGCTTCTTAATTTCTTCAATTGTTGTAGACATTCTATTTCTCTCCCAATCATTAACTTTCTGATTTTTTGGCAGCGACAAGCAACAAATTAGCTAGGTGATAGGGTTCTCCCGTAAATGTGGTTGTAATAAAATTTCATAGAGATTATAACAGATTATCAGTTAATCATTGTAGATGCGGAATGAATCGAGAAAGTTTGACTTGCCACAGGCATTCGGGCCTACCAGAAAAACGCGATCGCGCAAATCAACATTCACTGACTGAAAATTGCGCCAATTTTTCAGAGCTATATGGGAGATAATCATTATTTTAACCTAATCAAGAAATACTTAATCATAGAGTTAATTTTTACTAGCGTTTTAGTGAGAATCTGAATTGTCAGGATTGATTAGTGAGTAGCTACTTTCAAAAAGATCCAGATAAGGTTTGTAACGATAAAGTCTGTTGCGTTGCCAACCTGTGACTTCATCAAGCAAAGCAATTTCTACAAATTTATCGACTATTTTCCTAGCTGTTGCGTAACTACATTGCAATTCGTTTTCTACTAAACGAATATTGACGATTGGGTGCTGAAAAAGTATATCTAGCAAGCGCAAACCATAACTGCTACTGGAAATTTGCTGACCGATTATTTCGCGGTGTTTTTCGCGCATTTCTAGAATAGAACGGGCTGTAGTTGTTGCTGACTGGCTGACTTCAAAAATACCTTGAAGAAAAAACTTTAACCATCCTTCCCAATCACCATGAGTGCGAATTGCCATCAGGCGATCGTAATATTCTATTCGGTGAAATTTTAGATAATGACTGAGGTATAGTAAAGGCTTTTGCAGGATTCCTTGCTGACAAAGCAGAAAAGTGATTAGCAATCGTCCAATCCGTCCATTTCCATCTAAAAATGGGTGTATTGTTTCAAATTGAGCGTGAGCTAATCCGCAATGAATCAGTACAGGTAAAGAATTGGTATCGTGCAAAAATCTCTCTAGGTTGTCGAGAGATTGGTGCATTTCTGCAACTGTTGGAGGTACATAGGCCGCAGTACCCAGGTTACAACCTTGAGGGCCAATCCAATTTTGACTTTTCCGAAATTCTCCCGGTGTGCGATCGCTTCCTCGCACGTCTTTGAGTAATTCTGTATGAATTTCTCGCAGCAAGCGCAGACAAAGTGGAAATTCTTGAAGCCGCTTTAAACCGTAGTTCATGGCGTTAACGTAGTTAACAACCTCTTGCACATCTTTAAAGCGTTCTTGACCCTTGACATCAATTTCATATTGAAGTACGTCCTCTAGGGTGCTTTGCGTTCCTTCAATTTGCGAACTAAGAACGGCTTCCTGACGGACGTACATCGCTACGAACAGGTCAGGGTTGGGCAAAATAGAGGTAGCACCGTCTAGTCTTCCCAAAGCGCGATCGGCATTGGAGAGCAAGCGATGAAGCTCTGCGTCCATTTTAATGGGCGGTTCGGGAGGGAGGGGCGCTGGAATGAAGGCGCTGTATCCTTCAATTTGTTGGACGTATCGACCAGATCGCATCATTGGGTGACGGAGGGACAAAGGTTGAGGTCTTGTTATCTTATGTTATTCCAGTGAAATAAGACGGCGGTCGCGGAATCTTATTATAGCAAAAGTCTTTTTAGTATAATAAGATTGCCAGGACAGGCCAACTCGATCGCAATACGAGGACACAGCAGTGCTGTGTCCCTACGGATATGGTTGAGACAGGAGGACACAGCAGTGCTGTGTCCCTACGGATATAGTTGAGAACCTTGCGTGACATACCCGGTACTCATTTTGTAAACAAATAGAGTGCAGGCTTCCTCTTTCAACGGGAGAGCCTCGACGCGAGCCATCTCTAAGCTGGTCTTATCCTCCCTCCGTAGGTTTTACTCACCTTTATGTGGTACTTACTAGCAAGATAATTACTTATCTTCGAGGCAGACTCCCTGTGTCCCAAGGAGTAGAATTGTTGATTTTTTCACCCATCCATCAGCTCTTTTATGGCTTAGCGGGATATTGGGGCTACCAGTCAGAAACTGATAGGTGGTGTCTAGCCTTTATACAACGGAAAGTTCGCCCACCACGGCTACTCTTGTCATCCCCGGTTAGTTCGATCCTATCATGGATTCGCTATCGCTCAATTTCTTTGCTGCTCGTTTTCATCCCGTCACTCATCCTGTAAACGGATAGAGTGCGGGACTTCCCACTCGTATTAGTTAAAATATCAAACGCCGCACTGTACCATCATCTGTAAATTGCTGTTCGCCAATCCCCACAACTTCGACAGTAACTTCGCGTTCTGAAATCGCAAATTCCCCCTCCCGCGCCGCAATTTCAACTATCATTTTTCCCCCTTCCAAATACACCTGATAATTAGTCGTTGCCCAGACACCTTTTTCGTGTTCAAAACTGTGTCCATCGTCCTCATAAAGCGTCCATTCACCAATTCCGGGCCAAATTCGCATTTTCAAAGAATCAACTGGTTCTTCCCCAACAAATTGCCTGACAGGCCCGATCGCAATTATCCCCCCACCCCTAACATAAAGCGGCATTCTTTCCAAAGGCGCATAAGCTAAAATTTGCGTCGGGCCGCGATCGCATTCCCCCGTCCACCAATCGTACCAAGTACCCTCCGGCAAATACACGGCGCGGTGTTCGACTCCCGGGCGGTAAACGGGTGCAGCCATCAGCGACGGGCCGAGCAATACTTGATCGTAAAGGTGATAAGTTGTCCGATCGCCCGCAAAGTGATAAAGTAACGGTCGTAAAATCGGCGTTCCCGTTGTTGCAGCTTCCCAAAACAGCGTGTAAATATACGGCAACAACTGATAGCGCAAATTGATGTATTCGCGGCAAATTCGTTCGGTGCGATCGCCGAAAACCCACGGTTCGTGCTGGGCCGTACTCAGCGCCGAATGACCGCGCATCAAGGGATACAGCATCCCCACCTGCATCCACCGCGCGAACAATTCAGCGGTGGCATTCCCCGCAAAGCCGCCGATGTCGCAACCGACAAAGGCGACGCCGGAAAGCCCCATGTTGCACAGCATCGGGAGCGACATTTCTAAATGATCCCACAGCGATTGATTGTCGCCCATCCACACCGACGAGTAACGCTGCACTCCCGCAAATCCCGATCGCGTCAGCACAAAAGATCGATCGCGCGATCGTAATTTCTGCAACCCTTCCGCACAAGCTTTCGCCATCATCAACCCGTACAAATTGTGGGTTTCGGCGTGAGTCGCGCGATCGTCATCCGGGCCCTGCGGTGCATCCAGCGGAAACCAAATGTGTTCGCCGCCATCACCAAAAGGCCTTTCTGCGATCGCAGGTTCGTTCATGTCGTTCCAAATACCCGCAACGCCCATCTCAGTCAGGCTTTTGTGCAATTCTCCCCACCACTGGCGCACGTCGGCACGCATGAAATCTGGAAACACGGCTTTGTCCGGCCAAACATAGCCGTGGAAAAGCTTTCCGTCGGCGGTGCGGACGAAATAGTCGTTTTCCACACCGCGATCGAATATTTCGTAATCTGCTTCCGGTTCGTACTTGACGCCGGGATCGATAATCGTGACAACTTTGAAACCGGCTGCTTTCAAATCTGCAATCAGTTTCGCGGGATCGGGGAAACGCTTGGGGCTCCAAGTAAACACCCGGTAGCCGCGCATATAGTCGATGTCGAGGTGGATGACATCGCAGGGAATCGCCCGATCGCGAAATTCCCGCGCCAACTCCCGCACAACGTCCTCGGATTCGTAGCTCCAGCGGCACTGGTGGTATCCCAGCGCCCATTTTGGCGCGAGCGGCATCCGGCCGGTCAACTGCGTGTAGGTGGCGAGAATTTGGGCGGGTTCGGGGCCGTAAATGATGTAGTAGTCGAGTTCCGTGTCTCTGGTTTCCATCCGCAAAACCCCCGGTGTTTGGGCGCCGATGTCGAATTGACTCCAAAATGTGGTGTTGAAAAAGATGCCGTAAGCGCGATCGGGATTCAGGGCGATGTAAAATGCGATCGCCTGGTACATTTCGTCTGTCTGCGAATTGTAGTCAAGGGCGTCAATTGTCCAGTTTGTCTTGACTTCGGAGAGTTTGTCCAGCAAGCCCGTGCGTTGGCCAAAACCGTAGAAATGCTCGTCTGTTTCAATGCGCTTCCAGGCGGCGGTTGCACCTGTGCGCCATCCCATCGGGCGATCGCAGTCGCAAGCAAAGGGTTTGCCGGATTTGTCAAAGCATTCGATGGAAGTGCGATCGCGATTGACAGAAACTGTGATTTGTGCTGTTTCTATTTCGATTTTTTCGTCTGTTTCTCGGACTTCAAAAGGTACAATTTCCCACTGTTCGTCTGGGAGAGTCACGGAGTGCGATCGATCTTTAAATTCACCTGTCGGGGACATTCGCACTCGGATTAAATTTGGGGCGAGTACGCTGATTGTGAGGGAGGAATTGGTACAGTTGAAGTGAATTGTGCGATCGCTCTTACTTATAGATTGTACTGAGCCAATTATTGACCAAGGCTGTTCGGTAGTTTGGAGTTTTCCGAAGTATTGCGGCATACAGTCTGACTCGAAATATTATCGATTTTGGTTTGAGCAGTTAAGAGTTGTCATCTGGCAAAAGGAAGAAGTGAGGGGACATTTTTTCAGGGCTTTCTGACTATAATAAAACAGTGACTTTGAGGAATAGAGATGACCGATCCAGTAACGACGATCGCAGCGGGGGCAATTCTCAATCTGGCGTTTCAGGAGTTTGCCAAATCCGGGGCTGGGGAAGTAGCAAAGAAGACTGTGGAAGGGTCGATCGCCTTAGCAAAGAAACTGCGGGATAAAATCACTGCCCGATTTCAGGGAAATGCCAAAGCAGAAGCCGCGATCGCAACGTTGGAAACCGAGAATTCCCCGGCCGCGCTGAACAGGCTAGAAGTGTATTTGGATGATGCCATGTCGGACGATCCTGTGTTTGCAGGAGAGTTGCGGCAGGTGGCACAGCAGATTATCAACATCCAAAATCAGAATACTGAGGGCGATCGCACATATAACCAGAAAGCTGGACGGGACATTTTTAACGTTGAAAAGATTGAAGGTGGGTCGAATAAGTTTGGTGGATCTTAAGTATGGGAGATCAAGATGCCAAACGTGACATATTCAATTTCCGTGGCAAAGTCAAGGAAGTCACGGTAAACAATCATCCCACTCCTGTTAGACCTCCTGCCGATCGGGATTTGCTGGAAGCTGTCAGGCAACTTGTTGAACCTAGACTGAAGGCACAACTGCACCATCACGTAAAGCTTAATTTATCGAAGGAGACGCAGCCGGAACAGGTGCGTCCTTGGGGCATGGAGGTGAAGGTGACGATCGCCCAGCCGAGTCAATTATTACCACCAGAGACAACAATCGCCCAGGTATTTGACCGATGTTCGGGTAGGTTGCTGATTTTGGGCGAACCGGGGGCGGGCAAAACTACCAGCTTGCTAGACTTAGCCCTAGAACTCGTGGCAAGGGCCGAAGCTGACTCGCAGCAACGCATCCCCGTCGTGGTCGATCTTTCCGATTGGCAGCCGACAGCGCCTGAAGCAACTTCCAGGTGGGGCATGGTTGCGTCTAGACGGGCTGGGTTTTCCCAGAAAAATCATCGTGACGATCGTCCCGAACCAGGGCCTGTCTGGTCGATCGCAGATTGGCTAGCTGCCAAGGTGCGAGAGAAATATGGCTTTACTCCACAGCAAATTGGGCAATGGCTGGCGGAAAAACAGTTAGTGCCTTTGTTGGATGGATTGGATGAGGTGCGCCCAGAGTATCAGCAGGAGTGCGTGAAGGCAATCAACGAATGGTTAAACTTCTCGGATTTGCGTCCCAGGCAGGTAGCGTTGTGTTGTCGGCGGGAACAGTATGAGGCCTATCCTGAAAAGCTGAAACTTCAGGGTGCGGTTTATCTACAAGACTTGACGGATGAGCAAATCCAGACTTTTTTGCAGAAAGCAAACCGATCGGAACTTTCGGAAAGTTTAGTAGCGGATGCTAATTTGTTGGCGCTGATTCGCAGACCTTTGCTGCTATCAATGGCGGTACTTGCCTATGGAGAGATCGACCCAATCGAGTGGCACCGGGCGACTTCGGCAAATGCGCGGTTGAATCTGTTGCTGGATGCCTATGTGCAACGGATGTTGACGCAGGATACAGATAGTCGATTCTACCGTAAGGGAAAGATTCCTAGCGTTGAGCAAAGCCGGAAGTGGCTGGAAATTTTGGCCTTACAGCTTTTGCAAGGTTCAGAAACCGAGTTTCTGATCGAGAAAATGCAACCGATATGGCTATCAACATCCCTTCAAAAGTGGATGTATGGCGTAACTATCGGAATTTTTTTGGGGCTAATCTTTGGATTAAGTGCAGTGGGTATATGGTCAAGCCCTAGTTTGTTTTGGTTTGGATTGGGGGGGGGAGTATTTTGGAGCTTGATAGAAGGGTGGGAGGTTTGGAAAGATCGGGAGAGCATAAAATCAGTTGGGGCTATCCGAATTTCGCTGTCGGGTCTTAAACCAAAAAAAGTATTACGCAAGCTGTCATCTTCGGAATTTATACTCTTCTTTACTCAATTAATAATTGGTGGAATAATTCGCAGATTAGTCGATCCAAAATGGGATTTTAAATTGGCACTAATTTATCTAATAATTGGTTTAGTAACTGTTTTACTAACTTCTGAAGTGGGAACGAATATTAATAAGGTTGAAATTATGCCCATAGCAAATCAGGGGATTGGGAACTCGTTACGGAATGTTATTCCAACCACCTTAACATTTGCGACATTATGGACTTTGGCGGTGGGTTTTGTAAGGCATTTAGACGGAAAATCATTCGTTTCTCCATTTTCTCTTCAATACACTCTGGTATCTTCTTCGAGTACAGCTTTGTTCATATGGATTGCTTGGCAAGGAGGGTCTGCTTGCCTTCAGCATTTTACACTGCGTTTATGTTTATCTAGTGCTGGCTCAATTCCTTGGAACTATGCTCGTTTTCTCAACTACGCCACAGAGCGGCTATTGCTCCAGCGTGTCGGAGGGCGTTATCGCTTTATGCACGACTTGCTGAGGCAGTCTCTTGCCCAAAGCAGGATCGACACCCATCCAAGCCTGATTAGCTCTCCATTTCTTACTCGTTGTGGTGAAAGCTACTTATTGATGGAGCAATATGAGGAAGCACTACAAAACTTCGATCGCGCTATTGAAATTGACCCTAAACATACTTGGGCGATCGCCAATCGGGGACTAACGTACCGATTGATGGAGCGATATGAGGAAGCACTGCAAGACTTCGATCGCGCCATTGAACTTGACCATAAATATGATTCGGCGATTTGGCATCGTGGGTACATTTACCTTATTCTTGGTCGATATGATCGGGCACTAAAAGATTTAGATCGCGCCATTGAATTGGATTCAAAAGAGGATTGGTATCAATACCTTCGAGCCATCACCTACCTCGCCAGCAATCAATCCAATGCTGCCAAAGCTAACTTAGACATTGCCCTACGCCTCGCCCAGCAAGAATACATCAATAAGCCAGCAAATTACGTAAACATCTTCAACCAGGCACTCTATCACCTCGTCGCAGGTAACCTCTCGACTGCCAGAGAGTTTTATCAAATTGCGCTCGAGCAAAACGCTTCTCCAGCCTACATCCGAAATGCGCTTCAAGATTTAGAAGATTTGCTCAAAGTGCTTGGCGATGTTCCTTATGCCAAGCAAATGATAGAAGAACTGAAGCAACATCTCAAATAGACTTGTCATATTTTCACGTTATCTTCTGATTATATCATGCTTTAGCAGTCTAAATGGTTGCCTTTTCATCCTTCACCTGCTACCTCCCAAATACTTGCAAAATTTTATTTACTCCGTTCTTTTCTAGCCTCTCAAAATGCTGCCGTTCATCAGCAGTAAAAACAGTTGAAACTCCCCCTCGATCCGATATCTGTGCTTCCAAAACTCCACGGTTGAAGAAAACAACTTGACCCGTTCCAAAAAAGACGATCGCCCTTACCCGATCGCCTTTTAGCCAAAATCCCACTCCATCTCCCACTTCCACGATGGCTTCCGATGCACTGACAACGGTTTTACCACTATTGGTAGAACACATGATGTAGCTAATATTTTTGACCGTTTTTGTGGCTTTTTGACAGGGTTGAGCCTGAAGTTGTTTCAATTCTCGATCGTAATTTTCCCGATTCAATGCAGGCTTAATCTGGTTCAGCAAACAGCGATCGGGTATGCCATCACCATCATCGTCCATGCGGAGGTCGTCTTGTTGTCCGTCGCTATCGCAATCAATTGCGTGCCCTATCTGTCTGCTGGGTTTCGCCGATTGTGCTATTGCATCGATTGGGATGACATAGCTGAATAATAGCAGGGCGATCGGCAATAATTTGAAAAGCATTATGTTGAAAAAATATCCTCGCTCAAATTTTAGCACCATGCTGTTTTAATAGCTCAATAATTTCCAAATTAGAAGATTTATCGGCAATACTTTAGATGCTATAGCAATCCTAAATGATTGATTAAGATTTGTAGGGGTAGTGCCCCCGTGCCTACCCCCTATCTATCGGGTCAACCTGGATCTTTAAGATCCCGTACAAAAAGTATGCAAATGATTGAGGACTTCTATATACCATTTATCAGAAAGATGAGGTATGACTGTAAATGGAGTTTTTGATGCGAGTTCGCTTACTATCTTATAAATATAAGAGGGCTGAAGCCCAACAACGTACCTAATCTTTTGCTGTTAACTCTGCCGGCAATTGGAACTTGCCATCTGCACCCGCCGCCAACTCAAAAACTTGCAACACAGCATCCACATTTAGCGGCCCGTAAATGTGCGGGTAATCCTCACCGGCGGCAAATTCATACTTAAGTTCAGATTCTACTTTTTCCGAGTCAATCGACAGCAGCAGCAATCCTGTTTGTCCTACAAAAAATTTATTGGCAGATTTCAGAACTTGCGGTAGAGTCGAACAGTGGATAAATCCTTCTGTATCTAGCGTATCTCCGCGATAGGATTGCACTTGTTTTGCTTCTTCCCACTGTTGGCTGCGGGTGATGTGAAAGATAACGCTCATAGTTCGATAGGTTTTAAGTGCGATCGCCAATGGGCAATAAAATTGGCAGTAAAATGGGCAGTAAAATCTGAGAAGGACAACTCCCGCCACAACTTACTGTCAGCGTCATAATTTTAGCATCAATTAACCGCGCTGCACCCGGAGGCGCACAAGTTCCCGGATTCACGTCATAAGCTGGAAAACAAGCGGCACTCAAACTGAGACGCAAAGCATTACCTCGGGCAATTTGCATACAAGTTGGTTGCAGCAAAATTCTTACAGGTATCGATCAGGTTTGTAGTGAGGACTTTAGTCGAATGGCACTGAAAAAGTGACCAAAAAAAAATCTGTAAGGCAAGATATACATAGATAGTTGCCTTACAAACCAAAATATCTTTCTCCATTATGCCAAATCGTG
>NZ_JAHRFA010000160.1:0-6228 GCF_020883045.1 Microcoleus sp. CAWBG58
CATGTCTTAAAGCCGGATTTCTAGAACTATTAAATATGATGAATAAATTTCGTGGATATACAACATTAGACTCTGGATAAAGTTGGTATGCCGTTGTTTTATTTTGCCCAGAGTGATGAAAGAGCGCTATGGCTTTATGAACTTTGATAACTTTCGAGCAAGGCTATTAGCTTGCTTTTCTGATTAGGTTTGCTTATCACCTTGACTCCAGAAGAACCATGTAAGTCTTTTAAAATCATCAAATTTTTGTTTGAGTTTTTCACCAAGGAACATAAATTTAGTTTCCCCAAAATCAATCAGTACACCTATACCACCGATACATAGAAAATTATTTAGGATTGCTATACCAACAAGCAAGTGAAAAATCAGGTAAAGAAATTGACCAATAAGCCGACAATGCGCTGGATATTTCAGATGTTTCAGGCGGTGCATTTAGTGACAATAAATGGAGCGAAGCAGGTCAGTAATTTAACCAAAAAACTTCAAAATATCTTGCGATATTTAGGAGAGTATTGTTGTCAATACTATTTAATGTTTTCAAGTGAATAAAGATTGAGTTTGAAGTATAGATATTTGTGAATAATTTTCATTAATTGGTCAAGATAATTTGCTTTTGCCATAAGTTACCATGCTTAAAAAAATAATTAATCGCAACAAAAAGCAATGTGAATATGTGAGAAAAAGTCAATTATTTCAAATTACTTAATTTAGTTGAATTCAACAAGCTTCTGTAACGCTAACACTGCATAATTTCAGCCCAAAAGCGTTTGGCTTCCAAGTTTTCACAACTGATAAAAAATCAGACCCACATCTGCGGAATGTGGGTTTTAAAATTATTCAGGCTTGGTTTCTGGCACAAGCTGCTGATCGCCAAAAATTATTTGGTGTTATTCCTCAATACTTCGGACATTTTTTTAACGACTCTGTAAGCGTTACAGCGTAAGCCCTGGCATTTTTAATGTTTTTTTGAAACTCCGGGCTAGACTTAAAGATTGAAAAAATACTCATCCCTATAGCCATCAAGGGTTTGAGATACTCGATTAGATCTAAAACTGTCCGAAGTATTGATTCCTATATCTGGAGATTCTCAAATCGATCGAGAAATCCTAATGGATACGAACAATCTTCGCTGTGGAGATAGCGGCCCAGGGCCTATACAGGGTCAAAACAAATTTGGCGAACCGCCGGAGGATTGTTTTACAGGCTGGGTTTTGTATCACAAGCCCAGCGGTTTTTACTACCGTCGTTTTGCTTGCCATACTTAATGCTGATTTTGAGAAAAATTAGCATTAAGTATGGCGAGAAACCGGGTTTTGTGCGAAAATTATTCGTTGTCGCCAACAGGTTATATAAAAAATCCGGTTTCTTTGTTCTTGATTCGTAAGTAGTGTTTCAAAAATCATGCAACAGTCTTCCGTAGGGTGTGTCGCCCTGAAAAATATCTCAATAAAAATCAACTTTTCGAGATTTAAAATAATAGTTATGTTTCTTTATCAAAAAATCAGATTTTTAGCGAATCATAAAAACAAATGGGACGAATGGATGCTGTCGCAGATTGCCACAATGGAAACAGGAAATGAAATCATGCCACCTTGGGTAATGTTTCCAGGAGAGGACGTTGGTTGGCGACAAGGTTATCAAGAAGCTTGGTTGCACGAAGTTTGGCTACCGTTTTGGTGGCGGTTGCTGGCTGGGGAGCGGGAAATTTATATTAACAAATGGAATATTCCGGCTTACTGGCGAGTTCGTATTAGCAACTATACAGAATAACCGGGCATTTGTTAAGAAATTCGAGATTTTGGGCTGCTGGCGATCGACTTATGATATATTTCTTAAACCTGAAAGTGGGAAAGTCCGGTGTAATTCCGGCGCTGTGCCGCAACTGTCAAAGCCAGAATGCCGATTTCAGGAGTTTATTTTACATTCCCTGCGTCACACGGGGAGGAGTTTCTTTGTTGAGTTTGAGTGAATTACCGACTTGTCCGGGCTTATTTTCCGGTTCCAGAGCCCGAGACGGCGTTTTATCGAGAATGCGGATTCCGGGGGGAATTTTAAATGTACAGCAGTGTTGGTCGATCGCCAATTTTGTCGATCGCTACAGTAGTGGCTGTTTGCAAGTCACAAATCGGGCAAATTTACAAATCAGAGAATTGCACTCGCAAATTCCCCCGTCAATTTGGCAAGATTTACAGAAATTGGGATTAGCATCTCGCCGCGTTGAAGTCGATCCAATTCGCAATATAATGGCAAGTCCGACAGCAGGAATCGATCGCCAAAACTTACTGGATACTCGCCCGCTAGTTGCAGCTTGGGATAATTACCTGCAAACTCATCCTGAGTTATCGGAACTTTCCGCTAAATTCAGTATTGGCTTTGATGGCGGAGAATTAGTTTCTATCCGGAATTTCCGGAATGATATTTTATTAGTGGCAAAAAGGCGACAGCCAAATTCCGAAATTATTTTTAGTCTGCATTTCAATGGCGTCGATACAGGAATTATAATCGAAGAATCGCAATGTATTTTAGTATTAGCAAGCTTAACTAGCGCGTATCTTGAATACACTAAAAATCAGCCTAGAATCAATGGCAAGAAACCGCGTTTGCGTCATCTTCTTGCTGATTGGGGCACAGCAAAGTATCTAGAAAAAGTAGAGAAAAAATTGCCGTTTGCATTGCGTCAAGAGGCGATAGAACTTTTTCTAAAAGACATATCCAACAACTCTTGTGGAACAGGCATCCTGCCTGTCACGAGCGCACCCAACGGCAATCTCGGGATTCACAGTCAACGACAGTCCGGTTTCTCCTACATCGGCATTGCACTGCCCCTAGGCAAGCTAGAATCAAATCAACTGAGAAATTTGGCAAGTTTAGCCCAAAATCTAGGCGGAAGCACCCTAAGACTTACGCCGTGGCAAAATCTGCTGATTTCTGACATCCCCAACTCCCAGGTTTTCGAGGTCAAACAGCAAATCGCCGATTTAGGATTGCACTCATCTGCAACTCACCTAGATTCCTGCTTAGTTGCGTGCGCCGGTAGCAGCGGCTGTGCGTCAGCGGCGACAGATACTCAAAGTCACGCCCTAGCAATGGTGAGGGATTTAGCCCAAAAATGGACGATCGACCGATCGATCAATATACATTTCAGCGGCTGCGAAAAGTCCTGCGCCCAACACCAGCCTATTGACATCACCCTAGTAGGAATTCAGATTCAGCAGAAAGGCGAAACCATCGCAGGTTACAACATTTATGCAGGTAGAAAAGACTTGCCCTTTGGACGGCAAATCTTCCGAGCCGTCAGTGTAGCCGAGATGTCCAGTGCGATCGAGCGAATGTTGCGCGTCTACCAGCGGTTTCGAGAACCTCGCGAGTCATTTGGCCAATTTTGCGATCGGTGGGCGATCGACAAATTGCAGAAATTACTGAGCCCAGTAACTCACAATTAAAAGTGAAAAAATATCCCTTAAAATAGACAAAATATTATCATTCCTTCTTCTCTGTCTTCCTTCGCGCCCTTAGTGCCTTCGCGGTTCATTCAAAAAGCTATTCCACAAATCAAACAAACTTCCCATAATCAATACTTCGGACAGTTTTTCTATGGCCCAATGACTTATCCTCGCTTGACTTTGAGCCACTGTGGATAATTAAATCAAAGTCATGTCCACCCCAGACGCGGCATTTAATTCGACTTTTTCATGATCCTTAGCCTGTAAAGCTTGTAGTATCGTTCCAAGAACTGTCCGGAGTATTGCATAATAACAATTTCAAATAAAGTTAAGTACAGTCTCCCAATTCCCAATTCCCAATTCCCAATTCCCAATTATCTTAATGATTGACTACATCCGAGACGGAACAGAAATCTACACCAAATCCTTCGCCACAATCCGCGCCGAAGCAGACTTATCAAACCTGCCGCCAGACTTAGAAACAGTCGCAGTGCGACTAATTCACAGTTGCGGAATGATCGACATCGTTAAAGACTTAGCAGCTTCCCCCCTTGCCACCACCCACGGGCGCAAAGCCCTCGCAGCAGGCGCGCCAATTCTGTGCGATGCCAGGATGATAGCCGAAGGCATCACCCGCAAAAGGCTTCCCGCAGACAATCCAGTGATTTGCACCCTCTGGAATCCCGATGTACCGGAGTTGGCGCGGCAAATCGGCAATACTCGATCGGCAGCAGCACTCGATTTGTGGCTAGATAAGTTAGATGGTGCAGTTGTGGCGATCGGCAATGCCCCGACTGCTTTATTCCGATTGCTGGAAATGCTAGATGCTGGAGCCCCTAAACCGGCCTTAATTCTGGGTTTCCCGGTAGGATTTGTGGGGGCTGCCGAATCCAAAGCCGAACTCGCTGCCAACAGTCGGGGAGTACCTTTTATCGCCCTACAAGGGCGGCGAGGTGGTAGTGCAATGGCAACGGCAGCCGTAAATGCGTTAGCTAAAGAGGACGAACTATGACTAAGACTACTGGTAAATTGTACGGATTGGGCATCGGCCCTGGCGATCCGGAATTGATTACATTGAAAGCTTATCGGATTTTGCAATCGGTACCGGTGATTGCGTATCCGGCGATGGAAAATGGTAAGGTGCTCGCGCGTGCGATCGTCGCAGATTACTTGCGCCCGGAGCAAATTGAGATTCCGATGCCGCTACCTTTTAGTCCCACGCGATCGTCTCAACCGTATTACGATATTGCAGCCCAGAAAATTGCCACCCACCTCAGCGAAGGGCGGGATGTGGCGGTTTTGTGCGAGGGCGAACCTTTTCTCTACGGCACGTTTATGTATTTGTTCAACCGTTTGTCGGGCAAATTTACCACCGAAGTTGTGCCGGGAATTTCTTCGACGATGGCGAGTGCGAGTGCCCTGGGAGTGCCGCTGACTTACCGCAACGATGTGTTAAGCATTATGCCTGCGACGTTGGACGCTGATGTTTTGCGCGATCGACTGGCGCTGGTTGATGCTGCGGTGATTATTAAGCTGGGGAGGCACTTTGCGAAAGTTCGAGACGTGCTGATTGAGTTGGGACAATTCGATCGTGCACTATATATAGAACGTGTAACTATGCCGAATCAGTCCATTCGGGCGATCGGCGATGTCGATCCGGCCCAGGTTCCCTACTGGGCGTTGGTCATGATACCCAGCCAGCAAAAGTCTGTATCTTGACCCTATTCAACCCACATTACGCACCCTAGGGCGTCGGTACAGTATCAGGAGTTGACAAAACAAACTGGAATGATATGTGAATTGAGAAGCCTGTTAAATTCTCACAATCAGGAAAAAGAAAGAAACTTTATGCGCCCTCACTTATGGCATCCTCCAATTGAACTTTCAGCAACAGAAGCGTTGATTATCAAACGCATTAAACGAGCCAAGTTATTCACTGTAGTTTAGACTAACCAAAGATGAGAACGGTGGCAAAAGAAGAACTAAAGCCACCGCGCTGGGAGAGAATGAGGGTGAAAAATAAAACCTATCCACTCCCTAAATGAACAGTGAACGATTAAAGGACTTTCGTCAAGCAGCATACGATTTATTGGTGAAAGCTCTCATATGCAACATTCGAGCTGATGGATGCAGTGATGACCACTCCGAATGCGTCATCTCTCGCGGAATTTCACTCAATCCATTATTCAAGCGTCAATGGCAAGCCGTGTTTACGAAGCATTACAAGACACAAGACCAGACCGGAAAAAACTCATGGAGTTGTATCTGAAGCAATTACAGAAAGAAGCACCCCCAACAGAACACATATTAGTAGCAATTGACCACACTGCATGGGAGAGAGCAGATGCCAAAACGTTACAAGATAGAACCCATGAATATCAAAGGGGTGTAATTGTGGGTCAGGGATACAGTACGATTGCGTGGATATCTGAAGCACTCTTGAAGTTGGGCATTACCCCTACTCCATGAAAGAATTAGTAGTGGGTCTTCACCCATACTTCAAGCAGCTTCCCAACTCAAACTTGTCTGTGAACAGAGCGTCGGCGTTGCTGAATTGGGGTATGATACGAGCAAAAATACGGGAGGGGAGTCGAAAATGATTTCCAGAATTTTGATGGGGAATTGGAACATCTCCAAATTTTAGGTAATGAATTAGTAATTCGCCAGTTCAAATCTGAAGTGCAACACCCAGGAGTTTGACCAAGGGGGACTCACAGGGATAGTCTAATGTTTACCACAACAAAAGGACACCCCCATGAGCTACACCCATCTTACTCTTTCTGAG
>NZ_JAHRFA010000161.1:0-5885 GCF_020883045.1 Microcoleus sp. CAWBG58
TACACAAGAATTCTCAGACTGCTTTTAAGTCTTTGTCTGGACTAATTAGATTTTGCTGGCATCCATACATTCTGTTTCCCTCCTTGGTTTATATTAGCATAGTATTCTTGATTTAAGATTGAAATATGACTGTAAAACAACCAATACAAAAAAATATTGAAGGCGGTTGAAACCGCTACCGACTTCCTCCTCATGTCTAAAAGCCAGAGGCTTCCGTCTCGTTTCTCGGTGAAAAAGAGACACTGCGATCGATCTCTGGGCAGCGCAATCATCAAAAAAGCTTAACCCAAGCGTATGGGAATGTATCCAGGTTTTAACCAGTAAAGTGCTGGGATTTTTTGTCGGTTAATTTCGGCTAATTATATTCACGGCGCCCAGACAAAAGGAAGAAACCCGGTTTTTTAGGAAATATTGAGGATTTTTAGCAAATATTTCCTAAAAAACCCGGTTTTTGGCCACCTATGTCAGCCGAGTTTTCGGAATTGGGATTATTTTAAATATTCCCAAGCTTCTAACTTGCGACTGACGATCGCTTGAATTTCCTGGGCGATCGCATCTTCAGGGCGATCGGCATCGATCCGGAAAATTCGAGATTGATTTGCCTGTGCCAACTCCATAAAACCTTGCTGTACGCGCTTGTGAAACTGCAAATCCGCTTGCTCGATCCGATCGCGCTCTCCTCTAGCCCTTACCCTTGTCAAGCCCGCCTCCACATTAATATCCAGCCACAAAGTCAGATCGCTTTCCAAGCCGCCGGTGGCAATTGCATTCAACTGCTTAATTAAATTTAAATTAAGATTGCGGCCGTAGCCCTGATAAGCAATCGTGGAGTCTGTAAAGCGATCGCATAAAACAATCGTTCCTTTCGATAACTCGGGTTTAAGAAAAGTTTCGACGTGCTGAGCGCGATCGGCAGCGTACATGAGTAATTCTGCTACATCGGATACAGATTCACCCGGATCTTGTTTGAGTAACAAATGCCGCAGTCCTTTTCCCAACTCCGTACCCCCCGGTTCGCGAGTAGCCACCAACCGGACTTTCTGAAAATAACTTACTTGCAGCCAATGTATCAATCGCTGCATTTGTGTAGTTTTTCCAGCACCTTCTACCCCCTCAAATACGATAAGTTTGCCCTTCATTGCCTAACTTTGCACCTCAATAAAATAAATATGAATCCTCCCGTATATCTGTTCTAGGTTCGGTATGATAATAAAGTCTCAGTGCCTCATGGTTGGAGTTTTCTATGGCTCGCTATACTGGTTTTTTTATCGTTGCAGTTCCGATCGACCGTCTCCGTCAGTCCCTGATTGAAATTTTAGAGTCATGCAATCTTGATATTATCTACAATACAGGAGATTCCCTGATGGCTCGCGAACTTCCGGGTCAAGTTTCGATTCCGAAACTGGTCACCGCCGAAGTCCTAATTGAGAAAAACACGGCTAGTGACTCAGAAGTTCGCATGAACTTCGTAATCAAAAACGAGGAATTGCCCCTGCAAACCAATAACCACTGCCGTCAAATGTTCGAGCTAGTCAGTCGTTCAGTTATGAAAAACAATAACTGGCGGCTTTTGGAAAGTATGGCACTGTAGCCATAAATCATTAGTCATCAGTCATCAGTCATCAGTCATTAGTTCCTGGCTAATGACTAATTACTGATGACTTTTATTTGGAAGCTCTAAATTTAACCTCGAAACTTCCGGCGCAGCAGCAAAGAATTGGTAACAACGCTAACAGAACTAAACGCCATAAATGCGCCTGCTGCCGCAGGACTGAGTAAAATTCCAGTTGCAGGCAGCAAGAGACCGGCCGCAATTGGAATTCCCAGAGTATTATAAGCAAAAGCCCAGAATAAATTTTGGCGAATCTTATTAAAAGTAGCGCGACCAAGGTCGATCGACTCAACAACATCCATCAAAGCATTTCGCATCAGCACAATTTGAGCCGTCTCAACCGCGACATCAGTCCCGCAGTGCAAACCGATACCGACATCAGCTTGAGCCAAAGCCGGGGCATCATTGATACCATCTCCCACTACAGCGACTTTACAGCCTTGGGCTTGCAAACTGGCGATCGCCCGAGCCTTCCCCTCCGGCCGCACTTCGGCCAAAACATCAGCAGCCGCCAAACCTAGCTGCTGCGCCACCACCAACGCCGCCGACGCCGTATCGCCCGTCAGCATCATCACCCGCAATCCCATACCCCGCAGGCGATCGACCGCCGCCTTAGCATCCGGTCTCAGAGTATCTTTTAGCCCGATTACCCCGAGCAAAACGCCCCCAGAAGCGACGTAAACCGCCGTTTTGCCTTTACAAGACTCCAAAAGTTCCGCAGTCACAGCGACGCCCTGCTGGCTCATCCACTCAGCATTCCCCGCAAACACCCGCTGGCCGTCTACTAAAGCAGAAACCCCGAATCCCGGTTCCGTGTGGAAATCCTCAGCAGCTAGCAGTGGCAAACCTTGCTGTTGAGATTCCCGCAAAATCGCCGCGGCGATGGGATGACAAGCCCCTCTTTCCACCGCCGCCGCAATTTGCAGCAATTTTGAGTCAATTGTGGAACAGGCATCTTGTTTGTTACCAGAAACACCATCAATTGCGGACATTGTGGAAGAGGCATCTTGTTTGTTACCAGAAACACCATCAATTGTGGAAATTGTGGAAATTATGGAAGAGGCATCTTGCCTGTTGCCAGAAATATCATCAATTGCGGACATTGTGGAACAGATATCTTGTTTGTTTCCCACATTAATATCCGAGTTCAAATCCAACTCAGAATTCTGGAAAATCGGCAAATAATCAGTAAGTGTGAGATTTCCAGTTGTCAGAGTCCCAGTTTTGTCAAAAACCACAGTATCTAATTGATGCACTCGTTCTAAAACATCGCCACCGCGAATCAACAGCCCGCGCTCCGCCCCGATGCCAGAACCGACTAAAATTGCAGTTGGGGTAGCCAGTCCCAAAGCACAAGGACAAGCAATGACTAAAACTGCGATCGCCAATTTCAAACTTAACAACAAAGAAGACTGATAATGGATAATTGGCAATTGATTTCCCATGCCCCATGCCCCATGCCCCATGCCCGATGCCCCATGCCCCATATCGTGTCCTAAAAGCACAGAAGGCCAAATATGAGTTCCGGCAAAATACCAAAATAGGAAAGTTAAAGCCGATATTGCCATTACGCCATAGACAAAATATCCGGCGACAGTATCAGCTAAATGTTGAATCGGCGCTTTGCGAGTTTGGGCGGCTTGCACCAAAGCCACCATTTGAGCTACAGTTGTTTCTTGACCGGTGCGAGTTGCCCGCATCACAACTGCCCCAGATTTATTGATAGTTCCCGCCGCGACTGTATCTGGTGATTGCTTGAAAACTGGCATCGATTCGCCAGTCAGCATCGATTCATCTACAGTTGTTTTGCCTTCGCAGACTTCGCCGTCTACCGGAAATTTTTCACCGGGTAAAACTTGCAGCCATTCTCCGACTCGGACGCGATCGGCTGGAATTTCAATGTATTGTGGATTGTAGACCGCAGATGTCGAGTTTGCAGGCAACTCTTGAGAGTCCAAATCTAAAATCGGCAGTTTAAAATCAACCAAGCGGGCTGTCGCTGGTTGTAGTGCGATTAAAGCTTGCAAAGCTGATGCAGCGCGCCGTCTGGCTTGCTGTTCGAGAGTTTTGCCCAACAATATAAAGCCCAAAAGCATCACCGGTTCGTCAAAAAAGCACTCCCATCCCATGCGTGGAAACAGCAGCGCCGCGTTGCTAGCCGTGTAAGCCGTGACTGCGCCTAAAGCTACCAAAGTATTCATGTTTGGTGCCTTTCGCCATAAACTGCGGCAGCCGTCAACGATAATCGGGCGGCCCGGTAGCAGCAATGCAAGGGTGGCGAGTCCCCAGTGAAACCAAATGTTGCTGAGAATTGGGGCTTTAGTGCCGAGAATGTGTCCTAAACCGGATAGAATAATTAGAATAAGGGCGATCGACAATTGATTGATTTGCTGTCGAATTTCTTGCCGCCGCCGTTCAATTGCCACCGCTGCTGCTTCCCGCTGATTTTCACCTAAGCGAGACTGACAGGGAAATCCGTTATCAGTCAACTTTTTCGCTAAAGCCTCTGCATCCACAGCCCCCGGTTGACACTCAACTGTCGCGACTTCTACTGCCAAATTAACGCAAGCCGAAATTACCCCTGAATGCTGCATGAGTTGGCGTTCAACTGATGCAGCGCAACCCGCACATTTCATCCCGCCCACATCGAAAGTAACAACTTCTGGCGGGGGAGATTCTTTAACTGGGATAATTTGCGATCGATTTTCGGGGAGTGTTTTGGGAAGAAATTGCATGGTTTTTTTCGGTATTGATTAGAATATTTTGGTGAGAACAGAAAGTGTTTAATATAAATTCCGTCTAGCCGAGGAATTATTCATCTCTCTTCTCTCCCTCTGTGTCCTCTGCGTTCTCTGCGGTTAAATCATTCCGATCCAACCGGAATTGATATAATGCACAGTTTAGACAAATGTCTACATTTTTATCATAGATAAAATTTTTGGCATCTTCCCAAAGTGTTAGTTTTTTTTAATTCTTATCTTAATTCTGAAGATTGGACGTAGGGTTCAAACTGTATCTATAGAGACACTCACGCACCCTAAGAGGGGGTTGAAGATTAGACGGTAATTGTATTTAGTCCGATTGGCACGGACATCGTTTGTACAGACGAGGTTTCAACGGTACGATTAGTTAGTATTTAGGACTTACGCATTGACAAAAAACATCATCTATGTATTCTAGACAACGCCAGCACTACTAAAGTTTGCTAAAATATGCTCACGTATAACTGAAGTGAATAGATTCCTTTGGACTTCATACCAGTTACTAATTATTTTTTCCGACCGCATCAACTCTAATTTTACAAATGCTTTAATTGAACAAAATACATGAGTCTTGATTGCACAAGTATCTCTTACCATGAACCGACAAATCCCACATACTTGCTTGATAGCTCTATGAAAGGTTTCAATTCGCCAATGAGTATCATGAATTGTGATAAATTCATCTCTTGTAATCTCAGCCATCTTTTCTAACTCTGGCAAATAGAAAATATAGTGTTTGGATGACTCTTTTTTGAAGCTTTTTCTAAACAACTTTATAAATCCAAATTCTCTTAAATGAGTTATGAATCCCGACTCAGGAATTGCCAGAGTGTTTACCTGGCAATAACTACGTGGCTCATTTGATACTGTTCTGTTTTTTCAATTCCGAAGAGAAAACCCAATTTTTGGTTTTTTAGAAATTTTAAATTTTCCACTCCTGAATACCAACTATCCCCTGTTACTATTTTTGGCTTGACTCCCCAATCTATTATTTCACTCACCATTTCTCTAAAATAATCGTTTTTAGTTTTTCCCTCCTTTTGATCGTAAATCCTGTAATTTATTGGGACTGAATTACCATTAATATCGCTGTAATACAGGGTGATTAAATTGAAACCAATAATAGTTCATGAGCTTTTCCTGACCAAAAATAACTAATTAATTCAGCATTTTTAGGGTTGCTGTAAATCTTTTCTATGACTGTATCGTCTACACTTAGTATCCCTCCTGTCAAGTTGATTATTTTCTCAATTTCGCTGAATAAGTCTTTCGGCTCATATCTTTCTCTTAACAAAAAGCGATTGATAGAATCGTGAGAAACATCTCCCAGTATCTCTGATAATCTGCTACATCCTCCCAATTTTGGTTCGGACAACAAAAATAATTAGGACTTACGCATTGACAAAAAATATCATCTATGTATTCTAGACGATACCATCACGGCTCAGGTTTGCCAAAATATGCTCACGTATAACTGAAGTGAATAAATTCCTTTGGACTTCATACCAGTT
>NZ_JAHRFA010000162.1:0-5511 GCF_020883045.1 Microcoleus sp. CAWBG58
AAATTTCTGTAATTTCTGTGGTCGAAGTCGAAACTCATTTGTCTTATAGTGTGAGTGTACAACAAACACCCTGGCGTCCTCCCACAGAACTACCCAAAAATCCCCTCACAGCTCAAACGAAAAAAAGTCAAAAAAAACTACTAAAAAGAAAGGCGCTCAAAGCTCAACGCCTGAGATAACAAGAGTTGACGACTATTCTCAACATTTAAAAAATACTCGTTCTTTATTGCCAGAATCTGTACGATATTTGGTAGCTGACGGTTATTATTGCCGCGCTAAGTTCTGGGAGGCTGTACGAGATTCAAATTTAAATTTGATTAGTAAATTACGGTCAGATGCCAATTTAAAGTACCTCTATACAGGTGAAAAAAATTCACAGAGTGCACCTCGTAAATACGAGGGAAAAGTGGACTGTAATAAATTAAAAGATTTAACTTTTATCAAAGAAGTTAAACCAGGAGTCAAGCTTTACTCATTAGTAGTATGGAGTGTTTCTTTCAAAATGCAAAATACGTTTAGCTTGTCTTTCTGAACTTCAACCCAATGGTAAAATCAAAAATATTTTATTATTCAGCACTGATATCGAGCTGACAGGTGAGCAAATACTTGAGTATTATCAGGCTCGTTTTCAGATTGAGTTTATTTTTCGTGATGCCAAACAATTTACAGGCTTATCTGATTGTCAATCTCGTAGTGGTCAATGCCTTGATTTTCATTTTAATGCCAGTCTAATTGCTTTAAATTTAGCCAAATATGAAGCTTATAATAGTCATTTATCGCCCGAGCCATTCGTGTTTTCCATGACCTCTTATAAACGCCGTGAATTCAATAGGCATATACTTTACACCTTTATTGATAAGTTAGATTTAGACCGGAATTTCATTTTAAATCACCCTAACCTTCCGGAGCGTCCTATCCTATGGTACTCTCGCTGCTTAAAAACTGTCCGAAGTATTGTTTAATAATCTGGTTAATTCTGTTACTCCTGCTACGTCTCGCCATAATAAACTTAATACGGAGGCTATCATTAATGGGTAGTGTTAAAATTCTATCTCTTAAATTTAGTTGGCGATAAAAAGTTTTTTGGGCCGCCATTGCTGGAATTAATAAATCTTCCAGGTAATTCGCGATCGCTTCGTTTTCTACTTGAGGACGATTTTTTTTCTTTGCACGATCTCGGTTGATGCGTTTTTTGCTACTCATAAACTGGTTCAATTATGGCTCAACTGCTTACCCGGTCAAGGTTTCATCCTATTTTACCTCTTGCAAGTCTACCCCCTTGACAATTTGCACTTTTTATTAACTTGTCACAAATGGTCAACAGTCAACAGTCAACCGTCAACAGACTACTTTTGCGGGCGCTGATATTTACTCAATAAATCAGCAAAGCGTTTGTAATCCAAAGGCTTCCTCAAATACTCCGCTGCTCCCAATTCCAAACCATGATTTTGATCGTCCAAAAAAGTCAACATAATCACCGGAATATTAGCTAAATCCGGATCGGCTTTCAACGCCGACAGCACCGCCCAGCCGTCCATACTCGGCATCATCACGTCTAGAGTAATCGCATCGGGTAGCGACTCCTTAGCTAACTTAAGCCCTTCCTCACCGCTAGCTGACGAGAGTACCCGAAATCCTTGTTTTGACAAGCAGCGGGCGATCAAATCCCGCGAGTCTGGATCGTCGTCAATTACTAGCACAGTCGCAGCATCAGGAAGTTCCAGCGTTTGCGATCGCACTTCTTGCTGCGCTGTTTCTTCCGGTGCTCGATCGCCCTCGGCTTCTTTCTCGATTTTAATCGCCATCGGCAAGCGAATCGTAAAAGTAGAACCGCAATCAAACTCGCTCTCAACCGTAATATCCCCGCCCATCATCTGGCAAAACTTTCGGCTAATAGTAAGCCCCAAACCCGTGCCACCGTACCTGCGGGTAGTCGAATCGTCCGCTTGTGAAAAAGCTCCAAACAGCCTCGAAATCTGATCGTCAGTCATGCCGATGCCCGTATCGGTGACTTGAAACACGATCGAATATCTGTGAAACTCAGAGCCAATATCCGAGAGATCCTCGGAATTCTCCACAGGCAAAACTTCCCATTCTTCCTTCCAAACATTAAGTGTAATTTTGCCTCGATCGGTAAACTTAGCAGCATTGCTCGCCAAATTCAACAGCGCTTGTCGCAGCTTCGCCGAATCAGCGTGGATCGTACCAATATCGCGATCGCAATTGACACTCAAAGTATTGCCATTTTTCGCCATCAGCGGTTGAACCGTAGTCACAACCTGATCGACTAAATTCAAGACATCAACAGTCTCCAGGAAAAGAGTCATCTTTCCTGCTTCTATTTTAGAAATATCCAAGATGTCACTAATAATGTTCAGCAACTGCTTGCCTGCCATATTAATGCTTGCCAAATCCATCACAAACTCTTCTTCCCCGAGTTCCAGAGCCTCTTCTTGCAGCAGCTCGCTGTAGCCGATAATCGCATTTAAGGGCGTCCGCAATTCGTGAGTCATATTTGCCAAAAAAGTGCTTTTGGCGCGGTTAGCAGCTTCCGCAGCGTTCTTAGCAACTTCCAATTCACTCGATCGCTCTTCTAGCTGTCGTTGTCGCACCTCCAAACCTTTGAGCAAACTGCTAATTTGCTGAGCCATTGTATTGAGAGTAGAAGATAGCACTCCGATCGCATCATTAGACACCACAGGCGATCGAGCAGTCAAATCACCGCTCGCAATCAGTTGGGCAGTTTCCCGGAGCAAACCCAAATTCCGAATAATCGCCGACACCGACACACAAGCAACTATACCTGCGATCGAACTCAAAACCAAAGCCCCCACCAGCCAACTCTGAGTGCGGCTCGCCACAGCCATAGTTTGCTCGGCCAGCACCGCCATTGTTGCCTCCACAGCCCCCCCTGGAGCCGATGTCGCCTGTATCGCCAGCAAAGAGTTCTTCATCTCCAAAGAACCCATCCACCCGACTCCCACCGCCATCCAAGTAATCAGTACCATGATGACAAACAGCCCGAGCAAAGAAGCCCTAGTTCCCACAGAAATCTGCTTCGGACTTAGTGCCGCCGCCCAAGGGTAGCTTTTGAGAAAAGGATCCGGCTGTACAGGTGCCCCGGAATTCCAGATCTCCTCAATTTGACCGTCCGATCGCACCTGACCAATCCGCACTGTTTTCCAAGTATGCTGGGTTTGAGCATCTATTTTTACCATGCCCGAAGGCGCTGCAAACTCAATATTTTTAGCAGCCGCCCTGACTTTAATTACATCTATCGAACCAGCTTTTTCTACTGCTTCCTTCCACAGATAAACCCCCAAATAAGCCGCTTCGATTGGGTCATCCGTGACACGATTTTCCCCATATCTCGCTTTATAATCCTTAACAAATTTCTGATTTTCCGCCGTATCAACAGTTTGAAAATAGTTCCAAACCACCCAATGTCCGGCAATATTAGATGGCCCTATCGCCCGTATTTCCTCTTCTGCGACGCTAACCGACATCACCGGCAAATCCTCCGGTTTCAAACCAGCTTCCCGCAGTTGATGGAAAAAAGCCACATTGCTGTCGCCGTTAAGAGTGTTGAGAATCGCATCCGGTTTCACTGCTAAAATATGTGCGATCGCCTCGTCCACCTCCCTCGAACCCAGCGGCAGATACACTTCCCCCGCCAACTCTCCTCCGAGTGCAGCCAGTTGAGCTTTCACAATCAAATTTGCTGTCCGGGGAAAAATATAATCAGAACCCAACAGAAAAATTTTCCGCTTCCCCTGAGCCAGCAAGTAATTCACCCCAGGTACAATTTGCTGGTTCGGGGCCGCACCAGTGTAGAAAATATTCGGACACTGTTCCAGCCCTTCATACTGTACCGGATAAAACAGCAACCCATTGCCGTGCTCGAAAGCTGGCAGTACCGCCTTGCGACTAGCCGAAGTCCAACAACCAAATACCACCGCCACCTGCGATTCTTGGAGCAATTGCTTAGCTTTTTGAGCAAAAGTCTGCAAATCGCTAGCTCCATCTGCTATCACCGCTTCCAAGGGGCGTCCGAGTACCCCTCCCGCCGCATTAATTTCCTCAACAGCCAACAGCGTCGCATCTTTTACAGAAATTTCGCTGATGGACATAGTTCCCGTCAGCGAATGCAACACGCCTATTTTGATCGGCTCACAAGTTGGGCCGGCTGCTTCGAGGGGGTTACTGCTCCTTGCTCCCATAGGGTTTTAGATACTTTTTACTAATAACAGAAATTTTAGTTCAATCCTGCGGGAAGTTAGTCCGGAGGCTAACTCAGGTTTAGCAGATTATTTCACGCGATCGCCACACAACTTAACAATTGCTGCATCCTGTTGATTTTAACGGTCAAACCTTCCTGCATTGACTTACATTCTGCACTAACCTGTCACCGATTTTTATCTCAATCTGTGACGGAGGTCTAAGCAGCCTCATCAAACAAACGGTAGAACCCACTTGTGCAATGCCGCAGAACAATTATCCCTCTCTTACCTCTTACACTCTCCCCAACTCATTCACCGCCTAGCTGCGTGCGAGTCACCAACTAACTGCACCTACTCATGCACTATTCTCCTTCCCATATCTTGCTTCCGGGAGATATAACTCTCCGTAGATTGCTTTTACTATAATACTCAAACCTAAAAACTAACCCACTCTTCCCCCAGCCCTATCACCCTTCAGGCAGAGGGAACTCTACGTGCTTTACCTTAGGATCTAGCTAAGGTCAACTTTGAA
Organism: Microcoleus sp. CAWBG58; assembly: GCF_020883045.1. Lineage (NCBI taxonomy): Bacteria > Bacillati > Cyanobacteriota > Cyanophyceae > Oscillatoriales > Microcoleaceae > Microcoleus > Microcoleus sp. CAWBG58. The sequence continues at coordinate 4,753 of NZ_JAHRFA010000162.1, forward strand.
TTAGCCTTGTTGAAAATATGTTTAGCATAAATTAGGGTGAAAACTAATGAATGAAGAAAACCCGATCCATACTGTAGTAAGTGGCCGCGAAGTTACATTACCAAAATCAAGGGAAAAATTGCTTGGTGAGGAAACAGAAAAAGCCCTCGGGCAGCAGAAAAAAGAAAAGGCTCAAACTATGCGCGCTGTGGAACAGTTGAAAGAAGAACTTCAGCACAAAATAAATGAAGAATGTTATCACAAGTCAGATTAAAACTAATAACCGTTTTTTTAGGTGTGGGTAAGATTAGGTCTTGGCCACACTCTATTTTTGGATTTATTGGTTATTGGTTATTGGTTATTGGTTATTGGTTATTGGTTATTGGTTATTGGTTATTGGTTATTGGTTATTGGTTATTGGTTATTGGTTATTGGTTATTGGTTATTGGTATCCGCTCAATAATTCGGGGTAGCAGAGAAAAAAAGTAAGCAGAGTAAAAAAAGTGTGATAAAATAGGACACATGACGCCAAAGATTATTTCACAAGACAAGTCACCCTACAACATACTGCTGCTCTCCCATCGACCCCTCAGGTATTGCAGACGAATCCATGCGTCAGACAGTAGAGTTCTTACTGAACCTAATAGAGCAATTACAATAGACCTCTTGCAAAAAAGATATATGTTACGATCAGAGGTTTTAAATTTAATCCCCTAGAGCTAACTCATAATTGTAAATTGCTGACAACAAATTACAACGCAGACCATAGCGGCGGCGGCG
>NZ_JAHRFA010000163.1:0-4742 GCF_020883045.1 Microcoleus sp. CAWBG58
CATGTCTTAAAGCCGGATTTCTAGAACTATTAAATATGATGAATAAATTTCGTGGATATACAACATTAGACTCTGGATAAAGTTGGTATGCCGTTGTTTTATTTTGCCCAGAGTGATGAAAGAGCGATAAGCAAGTTGTCCATGTTTTTTATTATATCTGACGATTCATCAAGTTATTTATTTTTCATTCCTTAGACATGGCCGGATGTATTATTACGATTGATGCTATGGGTACACAAACAGCAATTGCCTCTCAGATTTTTCACGCCAAAGCTGATTATGTCTTAGCACTGAAAGCAAATCATCCTACACTTTACGGACAAGTAAAAAACTGGTTTGAGCAACAATTATCTCACGGATTTGAAGGTACGCTCCATAGTTATGACCAACGGGTAGAACCAGGTCATTATCGTACTGAAAAACGTTCCTGTTGGTGCGTCCCTCTTTCTCAATTGCCAACTTTACATAACCAAAACGATTGGGTTGGTCTTCAATGTGTTGTCATGGTAGTCCGAGTCAGACATCTATGGAATAAAACTACCCGTGAAGTTCAGTTCTATTTAACAAGTTTGCCATGTAATGCCGAGCGAGTAGCACAAGCTATCCGCCTGCATTGGGGTATTGAAAATAGTCTGCATTGGACTTTAGATGTTACCTGGAATGAAGATGCTTGTCGTGTCCGTACAGGTCACGGACCACAAAACTTAGCATTACTGCGACGCCTGGCTCTTAATGCTTTAAACCTGGAGAAATCTTATAAACGTAGCAATCGTCAAAAATCCCATCGGGCTGCTATGGATAATAACTATATGCTGACTGTTCTCGCTAGTTGTTTATTTCCACATGATGATGCCTCAAGACCCTGTTGTCAATAGGCTTTGAGATGCGCTTACCCTGGGTTTTGCCCTGAGTTTCGGGTTTTCCCGGCACCGGATACATTTCTGCCGTATCGATAAAGTTGATGCCTCGGGCGATCGCAAAATCGAGCTGTTGAGCCGCTTCTGCAACCGTATTCTGCTGGCCGTAAGTCATCGTACCCAAACAAATTTTAGATACTAATAAATCGCTGTCGCCTAGTTTTTTGTATTCCACGATCTCAATTGCCGAAAAATTATCTAATTCTATCTTACCGAAAAACCTTGATTTAATATACAGCTCAGAAAAGTGATATCTGCTTTCTCCTCTATCCCTCTTTTTATCTGCGCTCTCTGCGTCCTCTGCGGTAAAAAAAAATCAAATATCTCCGCATTTAAATGTTAATATAAATAATTACTATCCCTCCGATGTATGAGCAGTCGCCAGCCAAAAGTTCCATTTGTAAACCTTTACCTGCAACACCAACCAATCGAATCTCAAATAGCAGCAACACTTGGAAAAATTATCCAGCACGGAGACTTTATTTTAGGTAAAGCACTGGCAGAATTTGAAACAGCATTTGCAGCAGCTTCTGGAGTACAATACGGCGTAGGAGTGGCTTGTGGAACAGATGCGATCGCCCTCGGACTCCAAGCTTGCGGCATCCATCCGGGCGACGAAATCATCGTCCCAGCCAACACTTTTATCGCTACCATAATTGGTGTGATTCAAGCCAAAGCAGTACCTATTCTGGTAGATTGTGACCCGGAAACCGCCCTGATTGACCTCACAGCAGCCGAAACAGCGATCGGCTCAAAAACTAAAGCAATTATCCCCGTACACCTCTACGGTCAAATGGTATCGCCTAGGGAAGTTTTAGATTTTGCTAGCCGCCACAATTTAATGATATTTGAAGATGCAGCACAGGCCCATTTAGCCGAAAGAGAAGGATACCGTGCAGGTTCCTTTGGGAAAGCAGCAGCATTCAGCTTTTATCCCAGCAAAAACCTCGGCTGTTTTGGCGATGGTGGGATGTTAATTACTAACGATGCAGAAATCGCACAAAAAGTGCGAACTCTCCGCAATTACGGAGCACCCAGCAAATATTTGCACGCGGAAATCGGCACCAACAGCCGCCTCGATAATTTGCAAGCCGCCGTGCTCAACCTGAAATTGCCTTACTTGGAAAAATGGAATCGCGATCGCACCGACGCCGCTCAATACTACAATACTCTACTAGAACCCCTGAAACCCAAAGGCATTGTACCGATCGCCAATCACAGCGGCACAGGTCACATTTATCACCTCTACGTAATCCAGATTACTGACAAAAGCCCGTTAGCGAAGCCCTCAAAGAGGATCGCCCGCAACACCCTTCAGGAATATCTTACCCGAGAAGGAATCCAAACAGGCATCCACTATCCCGTACCTTGCCACCTGCAACCAGCCTACCAAAACTTAGGCAATCCGGGCGACTTCCCCCACACAGAAACCCTGTGCGAACAAATTTTATCCTTGCCAATGTATCCCGGATTGAGTCATACTCAGATTGAGCAAGTTGTAAGGGCGATCGAACGAAGAGTTGACAGTTGACAGTTGACAGTTGACAGTTGACAGTTGACAGAAGGAAGAGTTGACAGAAGAAATAGGCAATACTGAAGAAAGACGCAATACTCTAGATGGAAGAAGACATACACAGTAAACTGTTTCGCGATCGGTAATTTACCTTTAATTAAGTTAATTTACTTAATTGTTTATAAAAGTTATGGTGAGGATATTGCAAGCCATAAGGTAGAGATATCAAAGCGTTGGAGTTGGGAATTAACAAATCTTTAACTCACCGTTCACAATCGCTTTCGCGTTGCGAATCCAGCGCGGCCATGTCAAAACTTCTCAAACCATGCAAATCCAGCGCCGAATTCGCATTGTTCTCAAGCGATACCTCATGGGGGAAGGTATCACGGTACTCCTAGTGCTGCTTTACGCCCCCCTGCTAGTACACTGGTACGACGGCTGGTTCAACAAAAGCATCAGCATCGAACACGAATATTTCAGCCACGGAATAATTGGTTTACCCTACGCCGCTTATATTGCTTGGACAAACCGAAACTGCTGGCGGCGCTTAGGTGACTCGCCACATCCTTTGGGAAGCTTTTTGCTGTTAATAGCAACGCTTTTTTATCTGAGTCGCTTAAGCGATTTGGTGAATTTATCTCTACCACTAATGCTAGCCAGTATTTGCTTGTCTTTAAAAGGATTTTCAGGATTGAAATTGCAAGCAATGCCACTTTTGTTCGTATTTTTTGCCTCGCCGAATCACATTCCTTACCTCATAGAACCCTACGCCTTGCCGTTACAGCACTTCATTGCTCAAGTATCAGGCTGGATCTTAATTAAGGTCGGTCTGAACGTGAGAATCGAAGAAATTTATCTGTACGTAAACGATCGCATTGTCGAAGTTGCCCCCCACTGTGCAGGCTTAAAAATGCTGTTTACCAGTCTTTATGTCAGCTTAATTTTGATGGATTGGACGGGAGTTTGGAGTTCCCAAAAAAGAAGTATTTTGTTTTTAGTAGCCACATCTATCATTAGCATCACTTCCAACATTCTCCGCAACACTTTGCTGACTTACTTTCACGGAACCGACAGAGAGAGACTTTTTGCTTGGTTGCACGCCGGATGGGGCGGAGACTTCTATTCTGCTTGTATACTAGGCTTATTGGTACTTCTCATCAACGGGATGGAAAAGTATTTCCCAAGCCAGCCTGCCGATTAATGAAACAAATGATTTCAGCACGGAAACTACTGCGGCGCTACCAAGTATCTAAAATTGTGGTACTGGTGTTTTTGCTGGTACTGGTTGCAGGAGTAGCAATTCCCGGCTACGCGACGGGAAGGTGGCCTTGGACAAATCCGCCAACAGTTACAAACCTCAAGCAGTTAAAAAGTTTGCGCCAACACGGGATGACACTTCCTGACTGGGAGGTGATCCGCATCCAGAATAACCTTCAAATTGGCGGGCACAGATGGTTATTTGAAGAAATTAAAAATCATGAAACAATTGCCATTTTATTGCTAATGCCTCAAAATTCCTCCAAAAGCCAGCCGCAAGTAGAATGGCTAGATATCGATGGATTTCACCGGTGGCAAACAGATTCTCATCGCACTTTGAGGTTTACAGTTAAATTAGCGCCAACATCCGAAAAGCCCTCACCTACTATCGAGACGAGGTTTTTCCGAAGCTGGACTTCTCAACAAACTTTTGCTGTCGTGCAGTGGTACGCTTGGCCTAATGGTGGTTCTCCTGCAACCAGCCGCTGGTTTTGGGAAGATAGCATTGCGAGGCTGTCGAACCGCCGCGCCTCTTGGGTTGCTGTCAGTATCATCCTTCCCATCCAACCGCAGGGCGATATTAAGATAGTTGAACCGCTGCTGGAATCTCTGGGCCAAAGTGTTCAGACTCAATTAATGGCAGAAGTTTTCTGAGTTTAATCAAGAGGGCGATTGAAATTGCTTCTATACAAACAAAGACCGCCTCCGCGGGCTAGAAGAATCAAGAGGAAAAATTAAACGGATTTGGTATCAAGAGTAGATATTTTTAGTTGAGAATTGCGGAGATGAAACTTGAAAAACAGCGAAATATTCAATATATTACAATACAGTTAACTTAAGAACAATCTGACTGGCAAATAATGCCTGTATTGCCGAGAAAATGGCGAGGTGAAATTCGTCAAAAAGCGTTAAGTTAACCGTATTGCAATATATAGCAATCCTAAATCATTTTCTATGTATCGGTAGTATAGGTGTACTGATTGATTTTGGGGAAATTAAATTTATGTTCCTTGGTGAAAAACTCAAACAAAAATTTGACGATTTTAAAAGACTTA
>NZ_JAHRFA010000164.1:0-4740 GCF_020883045.1 Microcoleus sp. CAWBG58
ATTTTGTTGACGAATTCTACCAATTCCATTTCATCTATTATCCCTGCTACTATTCCTTGCAGGGTCTAAATTTACGATATTTATAGCTTCAGAGGGCTTTTTCATAGTTTTGAAGGTTGCTATACTACCACTAATTATTATACCTTAAAAAAACCTCAAATGATTACTATTCAACCATTTGAGGTTTTGAAAATTATGAATTTTTTGAAAATTAAATCCGATCGAATATCTGCGGAATGTGGGTTACAATTTGATGGTTCTTTTCGGACGGGCGGGACGCCCATCCCACGAACTTCTTGTGTAAATTATTTAATTTGCGATCCTTAGTTCTGCAAATACGCCGGAATACAGAGAGACTTTAGACTAGCAACGCTATAGCTGAAAAACTGTGGCTAAAATAGCAAAACCCGCTGGGGCGGGTAATTTTGTTAAGCTATAAAATTTTTCCAACCAATCTGATTTGTCGGCTAAGCTCAGCACGCTGAGGCTTAGCGCTTGCCTTTGGGGAACTGTTCGATGCCAGCCCAGCCGTAAAAAACCAGCTCGTCATTTTGAACTCGACACCGGTCTACTCGCAGTTGAGTTCCCTCTAATGCAAATTTGTCTAAGTCTAGCAAGTTATTTACGTGGGCAATTATAGCTTGACCCAAGTCTACTGCTTGCCCGTCACCGCCGTAAGTAACGCTGACAAATTGGATTTTGCGTCGGTCTTCTACTTGCAATTGAGCTGTAATATCTATTTTGACTGGTTGGCTGTCCTGGCCGATCGTAATCTCGGACTGAAGGCGAATTGATTTGTCTGTTCCAAAGCTGACTTCAGTGTTTTGAAAGTACAGAGATTGCTCTTGGTATTTCAGCTTTTGGAGTTTTTCAACTACAAAAGGTGTATTGAATGAGGTGGTTAAATCCGATCGGCTTAATACTACTCGCATATTTGCCTGGGTAGGCTGCCGCAATTTGACTTGACCTGCAAAAATCGCCCCAAAATCAATGGAGAGTGCTTGCAAGTAGAGTTCCATTACTTCTATGCGCAGGCCGTTATACATCAACATACCTTTACCAACGAAGTCGAAACCGTCGATGCTTCCCTGCAAGAGTTTGGCCACAGGTTCGACTCGGATGTTGGCTTCTGCCTTTTCAGAACGTTTGAATAAGGCTGCGATCGCAGCTCCTGCTACTTTGCTGACAAGGCGATCGCCACTTTGACCTTGAAAGGATGTACCGCTAAACAAAGCTGCTACCATTTATTCGTTTGCTCATCTACAGTAGCTATTATAACCTCTCATTAAGAAATGTTAAAATAGCTTGTGCTTATTCACTTTATAAGCAGAAGTTGTTTTTTGTCTGCCTTGAAAGTAACATTTTGGAAATTTAAGGACTCAGGGGCGTGCCTTGGAGACAAGCGCGATCGAGCAAAGCTCCATCCCAGACGGTATGTTCGATCGCCGCACAGAGCAAATTAGCGCCCGTCAGGTTAGCACCGCGCAGTACGGCTCCATTCAGGATAGCTTCTTCTAAATCAGCTCCCGACAAGTCTGCGCCGGACAAATTGGCATTGCTCAAATCTGCCTGCTGCAAGATGGCGCGAGCCAAATTAGCACCCCGCAAATCGGCTCCCCGCAAATCGACACCGCTCAAATCCAAATTGCCGATCGAGGCCGCCGTCAAAAAAGCACCCCCAAAACTTGCATCGCGCACCAAAGCATTAGCAAAGGAAGCACCGCGCAAGTCAGCATTCCGAAAATCTGCCCCGCGCAAGTCAGCACCGCTCAAGTCTGCGCCGCGGAGGTTTGCTCGCAGCACCGCCCGCTGCAAGTTAGCACCTGCGAGATTAGCTCCTGTTAAGTTGGCTTGAGATAAGTCGGCACCGGCGAGATCGGCTCCCGCTAAGTTTGCGCCGGCTAAATCTATGCCGGCCAATATATGAATTTTGCCTTGGCGTATGGCTTCGAGGTCGTTAGTCATTAGTTTTTAGTCATTAGTCATTAGTCATTAGTCAACAGTTATTAGTTATTAGTTATTAGTTATTAGTCAACAATCATTAGTCATTGGTAGTGAACCAACTGTCAACTGTCAACTGTCAACTGTTAACTGTCAACTGTCAACTGTCAGTGCCGGAGTTGCTGTTTGAGTACGATCGCCCAAATCCTCCAACCAGATATTAGGCAGTTGGGTGGGGCGGGTGGGTAACTCCATCAAACCCATATCTGCGAGTCTGACGACATTCCCGAGAGTTTCCACCAAAGCCGGATCGAACCGAGTGCCCGACAGTTCCCGGCACCTTTCCAAAGCTTCTGTCAAGCTCAAAGCCGGACGATCGCCCCGCGGTTGAGTCAAATCTTGAAAACAAGCGACTAACCCCACAATCCGCGAAGCAATTGGTATATCTTCGCCTCGCAAACCCTCAGGCCTGCCGCTGCCGTCCCAATTTTCGAGTTTGTGCTTGACAATTTCGGCGACTGGTGATATTTCCGGCATTGCTTGCAGGAGTTGGGAACCGATGAAACTGCGATCGCGCCAGAATGACAGAGTTCCTTCGTCGAATTTATCGGAAGTGCGATCGAATACCTCATTCGGGGCGGAAACTAAGCCGACTCGAAACAGCAATCCCGCCAGCCGCAGCCTTCGCAGTTGCAAAGCCGGCAAATCCAACAATTGACCCAAAGTTTCCGACAAAGCCGCCACTTGCAAAGAAGCTGTGGGATTTGAGGTGTCGCGTTCGTCTACGCGCTGGGCCATCCGCAGAAAAGCTTGCAGTTTGTTGGCGTTCAAATTGCGGCTGACGCGCAAAGCTTGACCTTCCAATTCCCACAAATCGCGAGTTTGGCGGTTAATTGCCACCATTTGCTGCTGAGAACTTTGCAGGTAAGTGACGATCCGGGTGACTACGCCACTAATATCGGCTAGGGGTGGGCCGACTGTGGCAAGAATTTCGTGATGAATTTCTAGCAAACTGTCGGCTAGGGAGGAATTATAATGTCGTGTTTGTTCTATAAAAATTTCTGCTGACGCTGACACTAATGATTGGTCAAAAGACCACAAACCGTAGAATTTTCGCTCTGTATCAACTTCTGGCTTGCCCTCTGGCAAGTATTCCTGGGCCGTAAGTTCGCGACAAAGCACCATTGCTTTGTATGTGGGGGCGAGGATGATTAAATTCCATTCTTGAATTATCGGGTCGAGCTCATCGAGTTCTATTAAAGATACATTTTCTAGTTGACCGGTTTTGTGGGTAGCGAAACCGCTGTCGGCTACTGCACCGATGACAACTTGTCGAGAAGCCTTAGCAATATCGAAGTAGCGATCGGCTTCTTGCAAATACCATTTTCCCTGCTGAAACGTCACCAAAACCAGCGGTTTTAGTGCGAGATCGTCCCCGCTGCTGGTTTGCAAGATGTGGTCTTCTAGGGCGTGACACAGGGCTACTAGGGTGTTTTTGAAGTATACCCCGTAGCTAGAAGGCAGTTTTCCGTCGGGAAGTGTAGCTTGTAGTCTGGCGAGAGTTGATTCTGGATTCATTGCAAAAGGCGGTGCCGGCTCTTAACATATTGTAACGTGCGATCGACCTTCTCGAAAATACTTTTGACAAAAATCCGATTTTTTGATGACTTCCGGCTCCACAACCTATAAAAACGGCGATGTAATGGCGATCGATCCGCCTTTTTCAATTGAGTTCGAGCCCAACCGCACCGACAGCGATTTCTTGCTCTTCAAAAAAAACGACCTTGCTTATATCAATACTCCGGACAGTTTTTAAGCAGCGAGAGTACCATAGGATAGGACGCTCCGGAAGGTTAGGGTGATTTAAAATGAAATTCCGGTCTAAATCTAACTTATCAATAAAGGTGTAAAGTATATGCCTATTGAATTCACGGCGTTTATAAGAGGTCATGGAAAACACGAATGGCTCGGGCGATAAATGACTATTATAAGCTTCATATTTGGCTAAATTTAAAGCAATTAGACTGGCATTAAAATGAAAATCAAGGCATTGACCACTACGAGATTGACAATCAGATAAGCCTGTAAATTGTTTGGCATCACGAAAAATAAACTCAATCTGAAAACGAGCCTGATAATACTCAAGTATTTGCTCACCTGTCAGCTCGATATCAGTGCTGAATAATAAAATATTTTTGATTTTACCATTGGGTTGAAGTTCAGAAAGACAAGCTAAACGTATTTTGCATTTTGAAAGAAACACTCCATACTACTAATGAGTAAAGCTTGACTCCTGGTTTAACTTCTTTGATAAAAGTTAAATCTTTTAATTTATTACAGTCCACTTTTCCCTCGTATTTACGAGGTGCACTCTGTGAATTTTTTTCACCTGTATAGAGGTACTTTAAATTGGCATCTGACCGTAATTTACTAATCAAATTTAAATTTGAATCTCGTACAGCCTCCCAGAACTTAGCGCGGCAATAATAACCGTCAGCTACCAAATATCGTACAGATTCTGGCAATAAAGAACGAGTATTTTTTAAATGTTGAGAATAGTCGTCAACTCTTGTTATCTCAGGCGTTGAGCTTTGAGCGCCTTTCTTTTTAGTAGTTTTTTTTGACTTTTTTTCGTTTGAGCTGTGAGGGGATTTTTGGGTAGTTCTGTGGGACAGGGGGAACGCATCTTATTGAAGACTGTTCGCCAGTCGTGAGTATATTTTGAGATAAATTCACCATGCTTAGAAGCTACAGAGACGCTTTATAATGAATTTTGTAAGAAAACAGTCATTGATTAAT
>NZ_JAHRFA010000165.1:0-4668 GCF_020883045.1 Microcoleus sp. CAWBG58
GCGCAAAAAGTCTTCAAGATTAGCTATTTAATCTTCTACTTTTTGAGTTTTTGAGCAACTGCTTGCCTGAGCTTCAAAGGTGGCTACTTTTAGCTGCGCTCATTTTTTAGTCTAAACTACAGTTAAAACGTGCTGGGCGTCTAGTAAGTCGGAAGGTAAAAGGCGGGTCAAACCGCCGCAAAGCTAGAGCGATTTTAGGTAAGCGACATCTCAAAATAAGTAGACAGCGTAAAGACCATGCTATTAAATTGGCAAGGTGCGTAATCACATCAAACGATGTATAGCCTTTCTCAAAAAGATGAGGTATGACTGACAGCTTATATAACCACTTAAATTAAGAGGGCTCGCATCCCAACAACATACCTCATCTTTCTGAGAACCGATATAGTTTACGAAGATTTGAGAGTGTCTAACCTGGTGAAAAATCATTGTCTGGCTAAGTCAATAAGCGATGCTTCTTGGTATCAGTTCAGAGTGTTATTAGAATATTTTGGAAAAGTGTTTGGTCGGATCACCATTGGGGTAAATCCTGCTTACACGAGTCAAGAATGCAGTAATTGTGGGGAAGCCGTTAAAAAATCTCTCTCCACTCGAACCCATGATTGTCAGTGTGGATGCGAGATGGATAGAGATCCTAATGCCGCAATTAATATCCTGAATCGCGGGATAGGTACGACGGGGCACGTCGGAACTTCTGTACTAGATGCAGTAAACGCTTAGGAATCAAAATTTAATAACCTAGGCGACTATGCCCCCCTTCGCCCTTACTGGAAAAAAAATGGGGAAGCAAAGTTACTTAAGTTATTCAATTTTCATTCCTTAGGGAGATTGGATCTCTGGATCGGGTGCAGCAATGTTCTTGATTTAAGTCCGAGCGCTGAACGAAGAATCCTCACGCTCATCTGAGCCCAGGAGTGTCAACTTTGCCTTGGATATCGGGACACTCGGCGGTCACATTTTCGGGCGTCTTTGTAAAGTTTGTATAAAGCTGGGCTTTAGATCGGAAGAATATTTGGTAAAGGTGGAGCAGCTAGGACACAATAGGCTAAAGACATCAGCTTGAAATTTGAAACTAGGACTTCATGGTCAGCCAAACCCCAGAGACAGATTTTCGGGTTACATACTTGGACGAGATTCCCTCGGTTCACATACCCGTGCGCTTGAGCGTACTTGAAGCCGTAAACTTCAAGACAACCTGCCAGCAACTTTTCTCTGAAAACACCGTTCCCAGCAAAATTGTCCTAGACTTCAGTCAGACGACATTCATTGACAGTAGCGGGATCGGTGCTTTAGTCAGCAATTTGAAATTTGCCAGACAGCGCGGCAGCGACTTGGTACTCCGGAACCTGAAGCCGCAGGTAATGGCAGTATTTGCTCTCACCAGCCTAGATCAAGTGTTGACAATCGAGCAGCCTTCTGCAAACTCAACTCCTGCAAAGACAGACCCCTCCGACAATCAGCTACCGATGACGCACCCCTCGGTGCAGTCGTTGGTGAAACGGGTGATAGATGTTGTTGGGGCAATCGTCGGTTTGATAATTACAGGAATTTTGTTTGTACCCATAGCGGCAGCCATCACGATTAACGATCCGGGCCCGATATTGTTTGCACAAACCCGCTGCGGCTGGATGGGCAGAAGATTTCGGATTTGGAAATTTCGATCGATGTGTACTAATGCCGAAGCCATGAAAGCCGAAATTAAAAACCAAGCTTCTGGCGCATTTTTCAAAAATGACAACGACCCGCGGATTACCAAAGTCGGGCGTATATTGCGGAAAACGAGTCTCGACGAACTGCCGCAGTTTTGGAACGTACTCAAAGGCGAAATGAGTCTAGTCGGCACCAGACCGCCTACTCCAGACGAAGTAGAGCGCTACGAAGTCCCTCAGTGGCAGCGTTTGGATGTCAAACCTGGAATGACAGGCGAATGGCAAGTCAACGGTCGCTCTAAAGTCCGCGATTTTGAAGATGTCATCCGTTTAGATTTAAAATACCAACAAGACTGGAGCCTGATGTATGACCTGAAACTAATTGTTAAAACGATAACTGTGCTGTTTAACAAAAATAGTGGCGCTATGTAGAGCGGTCAACAACCGATTGCTGAACTTTTAGTTGCTGTTAATTCCTCGACAGCCGGAACTCGAACTTGATACTTAGTCAAGCAGGCGATCGATCGCGATACTTACGTTAGGATTAAGTGTTAAAATTCACACGCCCAGAAAGTGTGCATCTATTTGCCAGCTCTGCGATCGGAGCATTAATTAGCAATTGGCGAGTTCGAGGTCGTACTCGAATGACTCCAGCAGGGTTTTCGAGGACGACAAGAACTCAGGTGTGTTGAAAAAAGTACGGACTGCTAACACGGTCGAAGCTGAAATAACTCATCGCAAGCTGCTGAGTCGGGAAATTTTCCGATTTAAACGTCCTACCGAAGCGGGTTACAGTATCGGAAGTCTCTCATTTTCGCGATCGAGTAAATGGTGCGAAAGGAATGCTCACCTTGAGGCAAAACGGGCTTCTTCAATTCAAGCTTGACTAAACTAATATGTTGCCAAGACCTTGCCCTCCTTTTCCTCTCCAACCTGCGCTGGCTACAGCGGTGGTGGGGGGCGACCAGGGAGAAGAAAAATGAAAGACGAGCAACCAATTGCCGAGTTTGACCTTCAGGTTACAACAGACCTGAACGCTCTGACACAAGTTTCGGAATGGTTGGAGAATATTGTTCTGCCGCTGATACCACAGGACTTGTGGTGGCAGTGCAGCCTGATTGTTAATGAAGGGTTTACAAATGCTGTCCGCCATGCTCACCAGAACTTGCCCCCCGAGACGCCGATCGACATTGACGTAAAAGTGTTTGCAGACTACTTAGAAATTAGGATTTGGGACAAGGGTCAACCCTTCAATCTGGAATCAAAGCTGCGCTCGATCCTGCAAGAGCAGCGCGATCCCTTGGATAGAGAAGGAGAAAGGGGACTGGTGTTTATGTACAAGCTCACCGACGAGCTGCACTATACCCGTACCGACGATCGCTCCAACTGCCTGGTAATGCGGAAAAACCTTACCTGAGGGCGCGATGCCCGCCCGAGCCACCGGCGGCTTCTGGCGATTGTCGCCAGGGCCGGGCGCCGCCCCTGAGATGCTCCCTGACACCCGATCGCATCCTCTGCAATTCACCGGGTGGACGATCGAGTTAGTCGCGGCAGGACTATTTGCTTCAAACTAAATATTATGCGTATTCTAATTTATTCCTATAACTACTATCCAGAGCCGATCGGCATTGCCCCCTTGATGACAGAACTAGCCCAAGGCCTAGTCAAGCGCGGACACCAAGTCCGAGTCGTCACCGGAATGCCGAACTATCCCCAGCGCCGGATTTATCCGCAATATCGGGGCAAATTTTACCTCACCGAAGAACACAACGGCGTCACCATTCAGCGGAGTTACCTGCGCGTCAACGGCCCTCACCCCAGCCTGCTAGACCGACTTTTGCTAGACGGTAGTTTTGTCGTATCCAGCGCCGTCCAAGCATTCAGAGGCTGGCGTCCCGACGTGATTTTCTCAACAATGCCACCTTTACCGATTTGCGTCCCAGTGGCCTTTTACGGCTGGATTCGCGATATCCCGATCGTCCTGAACGTTCAAGATATCGTCTCAGAAGCAGCCGTGCGCGTCGGCTTGGTCAAAAAAAACGGACTGCTAATTCAGATTGCTGACGCCTTAGAAAAATTTGCCTACAGCACAGCCAGCCAAGTCAGCGTTATCGACAGCGGTTTTGTCAGCAAATTGCACTCTCAGGGAGTACCCCCGGAAAAAATAGTTTGCGTTCCCAATTGGGTTGATGTCAATTTTATCCGCCCTTTACCAAAAGAAAATAACCCCTTTCGCGAAACCCACAAACTAAATGGCAAATTTGTGGTTCTTTATGCTGGAAATATTGCCCTTACCCAAGGCTTACAAACAGTGGTCAAAGCAGCGACCCGTTTGAAGCACATACCTGAAATTGCTTTTGTAATTGTGGGGGAATCTACAGCACTGACGCGCTTGCAAAAAGATTGCGAAACTTACAAAGCTACTAATGTAATGTTACTGTCGTTTGAACCGCGAGAAAAATTGCCGGAAATGTTAGCTGCTGCGGATGTTAGTTTAGTCGTACAAAAGCGGCGGGTAACTAACTTTAATATGCCTTCAAAAATTCAAGTGCTGCTGGCGAGCGGGCGGGCAATTTTGGCGTCCGTTCCCGAAACTGGTACGGCGCAGAAAGCAGTGCAGCAAAGCGGTGGCGGGGTGGTGGTAGCGCCGGAAGATCCGCAGGCTTTGGCTGATGCTGTGGAGGATTTGTTCTTAAATCGCGATCGGGTGGATGCGTTGGGCGAACAAGGTAGAAAGTATGCTGTAGAGAATTACGGATTTGAAGAAGCTTTGAATCATTATGAGGCTTTATTTGCGGCGGTGGCGGCAAGTCATGCTGAGAAAATCTTAGAGCCTTTGCCGAAATGAGCGGATAATTAGGTTTGCGAGCTGTGAAAACAACTCTTAAGAGTTATATAGCAATCCTAAATCATTTTCTATGTATCGGTAGTATAGGTGTACTGATTGATTTTGGGGAAATTAAATTTATGTTCCTTGGTGAAAAACTCAAACAAAAATTTGACGATTTTAAAAGACTTA
>NZ_JAHRFA010000166.1:0-4567 GCF_020883045.1 Microcoleus sp. CAWBG58
AGAAAGAGTAAGATGGGTGTAGCTCATGGGGGTGTCCTTTTGTTGTGGTAAACATTAGACTATCCCTGTGAGTCCCCCTTGGTCAAACTCCTGGGTGTTGCACTTCAGATTTGAACTGGCGAAGTAGGAGCATAAGAAAGAGAACCGTTGAGAACATTTGTAAATTGATTGCTGAAGTTGCTTGCAAATAAAAATCCTACTAGCAATCCTCCTGCATATCCATATTTCATTCTAACTACTTGACGGCTATACAACCATAAAAAAACAAGCTGAAAGAGCACAATAGGAATCATATCTAGCAATCCTGCCCATTCTGTCGCAAATGTATGAAATAGGGTACTTCCAATACCTATACTGGTGGCTAAACTAATCAATATCCAAATACCAGTCGGTACTTTTTGCTGTTGCCGAGTCAATTGAAAAATAGCCCATGCTGCAATGAAAAAAGAAATATTAGATACAGCATTTAGTGGTTCACTCCATAAACCAGGAATAATACGTTCGCAGTAAAGATCGATGTAATCATTCATCTCATGTCACTGTTGTAAGAGTATAATTCATACTACAGCAAAAGCGTTAAAGTGAACGAAAAAACCTGTCTCAAATTTAATGAATTCCCCAATTTCTCCCCATCACCGTTTTTTCAAATATCGAGTTGCTCTGCTAATCAGCATTGCTGTAATTATCCCTTTAGGTTACACGATCAGGTTTTCTCGCGGCCCTGCACCGGAATGGTTCAACGATTTTTTCGGGGCCGTAGCTTATGAAATATTTTGGATTTTGCTAACAGTTTTCTTGTGGCCGCAAGCTTCCCTCGTTTGGGTTGCTATAGGAGTGTGTATTGCTACCTGCGGATTGGAGTTTTTGCAACTGTGGCAACCTCCGTTTTTACAAGCAGCTAGAGCTACTTTACCGGGACGATTGGGATTGGGAAACTCCTTTACTTGGTGGGATTTTCCGTCTTATTTTATCGGTAGTTTTTTGGGTTGGGTGTGGGTGCGGTGGCTGAGGCGATCGAACCATTATCAATAAGCCTTTCATAAACGGGAAAGATGCCCGTTCCACAACACATCAAATTTATTGTGGAACAGGCATCTTTCCTGCTGATATTAGTGCAAAAATATCTCCGTTTAAAAAGACTTAAAGCCCTCCGCCAGACTGAGTTTTTTTACTCAACCAATCCTTACCCAATCTGATTGTCACGTCTGACTGCAAAGCACCCGTACTCTCAACCAGCACCTCTCCAAAACCCAAAGACTGGCGAATCGCTTGAGCACTTTTAATGTCCCCGTCTTGAGCTACAATCGTCGTTAGGTCTAGCGGTTCAGACCAAGCTTTAGAAACTTGCACATTCCGATAGCCTGCCCGAGTTAAAGTCCTGACAAAATCTTCAACCGCCGATCGATCGCCCGTACTGTCTTGAATCGCCACCTTCAGAAAAGTCGAATCAGCATTCTCGATTGTCCAAGTATTTTGACCGAAGTCAAAATGCTTTGCTACCAGAGTTTCGATGCCATTTTGGTCTGGCAACCAAAAACTTGCCTTGTAGTCCTTAGGATCGCTGAATTTGCCAGGAACCATCAACATCTGCACTCCAGCGCGATCGGTTTGAGTAGCAAAACCAGCCAAAGCCACCAATTCTTCTATACTCAAATTAGTATCAAGGTGAGACTGAATCACCGATAAAATCTTCGGCAACCGAGAGAGCAAACCAACATTAACTTGCTCTTCCACAAAAGCCCGCATCAACAATTGCTGGCGCTGTACCCGCCCGATATCGCCTAAATCGTCATGTCGGTAAAGCAAATAGTGTACGATTTGTTCGCCATTCAGACGTTGTTTGCCAGCCTTTAAATCTATATATAAATGCTGACTTTCGTCGGTATACTTCATGTCTTTAGGGACATTAATCGTAATCCCGCCCAGGGCATCTACCAAACTTTTGATGCCTTGAATATTGACTGTGACATAGCGATCGATTCCCACGCCGCCCAGCAGTCCGCTCACTGACTTAGCGGATGAAGCAGGGCCGCCGTAGTAATTAGCTTCGTTGATTTTCACGACACCCCTACCTTCGACATAGGTGCGGGTGTCTCGCGGAATGGAAAGCACGCTTATTTTTTTATTTTGAGGGTCAAACCTCACCAACAGCATAGTATCGGTTAAACCCTTAAAAGAGTTTTGCCAGACATCGTATCCCTTATCTTTATCGGGATGGCCTTCGAGGTCTGAACTCAGAACCTTAAGTCCTAGAACTAAAATATTAACTGGGCGAGTCAGCTCCGGCATCTTCATGTTGAGCTTTGCCATGTCGCCTTGAGAAAACACCGCAGCTTCTTCAGGGCTCAACTTTTGTTGCTGAAGCGGCGTTGTGGAAAGGGAGACGGCTAGCAGCGCTCCGGCTGTGGCTGAGAGCATGGCTACTCCAGCCAAACCAAAACCAAAACCCAGCCAACGGCCTCGATGCGGTTGGTGCGATTTTTTGGTTGAAGGTTGAGCGGTTGATTGTTTGATAGGGTCTTGATTAGGAGTTTTTTGAGCTGGCACTGGCTTCCTCACACACAACAAAAATAAAAAAGATCGTGACAATATGTAGTATCAAGCTGAAAACGCAGTCAATCAATACGGTAGGGGCTTAAAAGAACCCTAAATTATGATAAATGTTTGCCGACCACTTGCTCGGCTACGCGGCTAATTCCGGGCAACCATAGCGGTTGACGCTTCCAGAGGCGAACCATCAGTCCCAGAGCAACGATAAAATAGCTGGTTGTCAGCAGGCTACTCATTAATAACATGGTAAGTGTCGAAGATTCCGCAGAAATCGCTCCAGCTTCTAAAAGAATATGTCCTAAGAGCCAGCTAAATGCAAGGGCAATTGCCAATCGGCTGACGGCTTTGCGCTCGGGGCTGCCCTGACGGCGGTAAAGATTCCACAGGGCGGGGAAAAAGCCGATGACTGGGATCATGAGTACAAACAGACTTGCCCGATCGAGTTCGGGATTGTCTAAGGGATCTTTATTTTTCATAATTGGCTACAGAAAATTTGCAGGAGATCTAGTTTTGCACGCAAGTTATTTATTAGACGGAAAATTTATATCGTAAACCAAAATTCGCAGCAGGGCAGGTTTTGCACAAAAATTGTCTCTTAGAGGCAAAATTTGACCGCTAAACCTGCCCTTACCTATTATTGACAACTTTTCGACCCGGAGAGCCGTATTTTGATAAACTGGATACAGCACAGGAGACAGGAGACACAGAGCTAGCCATGACCAAATCCCAAAAATCGATCGTTATTTCTCCATCAATATTATCAGCCGATTTTAGCCGTCTTGGAGAAGAGATTCAGGCTGTCGATCGCGCTGGCGCCGACTGGATTCACGTAGATGTGATGGACGGTCGCTTTGTACCTAATATTACGATCGGGCCGCTGATTGTCGAAGCAATTCGCCCCGTCACCAAGAAACCTCTGGATGTCCACCTGATGATTGTGGAACCAGAGAAGTACGTCGAGGACTTCGCGAAAGCTGGTGCTGACATTATTTCGGTGCACGCCGAACACAATGCTTCGCCTCACTTGCACCGCACCCTGGGTCAAATTCGGGAATTGGGCAAAATGGCTGGTGTGGTTTTGAATCCTTCGACACCGCTGGAGTTGATCGAGCACGTGCTGGAACTTTGCGATTTGGTGCTGATTATGAGCGTCAACCCGGGCTTTGGCGGTCAAAGTTTTATTCCGACTGTTGTGCCGAAAATCCGCAAGTTGCGCCAAATGTGCGACGAGAGAGGTCTCGATCCTTGGATTGAGGTGGATGGTGGTTTGAAGGTGGATAATACTTGGCAGGTGTTGGAAGCGGGCGCAAATGCGATCGTAGCTGGTTCTGCGGTATTTAAGGCGAAGGATTACGCAGGTGCGATCGAGGGTATCCGCAACAGCAAGCGTCCGACTCCACAGTTGGCGGCTGTTTAATTGAAAATGCGATCGCGTCCGATAAATTGCTAATAGACTTTTCCCAAAATTATCGCTTCACAGGCATCTGTGAAGCGATAATTTTTTGAGATATTTAAACGTCTGTTGATGTCCAATATTGCTGTCGGGGCGACAAGTCGCCTATAACGCTGATACAATAAGCCTCATAGCTCTTATGCCTTGTTGATAATTAGGCAGTTTATGTGGAGATAAAGACATTAATTCAACAACAACCTGCCAATCACTAAACATCGAATCGACCCATGATTCACCCCAAAGTCCAATATAAAAAGTGCTATGGCGTGCATATTTTCTGTGACTTTCTGTTTTTCTACTTAGATATTCTTGAACTTGCTTTGACTTGATTTCTACCCCTTGAATTATACTCTTCAAGTATGCTAGTGATAACAAAATCAATAATTTACTCAATCGCCCACCCGTCAGATTAGTCCTTTCTAGGTTATATCCTCCACCCAGGGCTATTTCGTTCTGGACAGTAGGCAGGGTTTAGGTTTAGAGTGTAGAAGTCGGATTCACTCTAACTTATTATTTATGAGTACGCTAGCAATTGTAGAAGCATTTTCCCAATTACCAGACCCA
>NZ_JAHRFA010000167.1:0-4487 GCF_020883045.1 Microcoleus sp. CAWBG58
GAGCGTAAGAGCATTTTATCCTGTTTCTAGCAAGACAAGAGTGCAAATAAGTCAAAAGTTGGGATTCAATTGATTTTCAGTAAAACCTCTAATTATATCATAAAACTATTTTGCAAGAGGTCTAATGATTATTTACCAGAACTGCTATAGTATAGGAATCAAAATTATGGCATCGAAAAGATAGTAAATTAGCAATTAAAATTCGCTGTATTTCCCAGATATAACGCAATACGGTTGACTTAAGACAGATCCCCCCTAACCCCCCGAACCAAGCAGGGTGGATTAATTGTCAGGATAGGAGATATAAAACTACCAAAAGTATCGCTCAAAGGTCGGCTCGCGCGATCGGCCAAGGTACGTAGTTGCGATGAAAGCGCTCTTTATAGGATTAAGAAAGAGCGCAAAGATCGCAACTACGTACCTAATTTGTCTGACGACAATAAAACCGCCCTGCCTAACCCCCCGAACCAAGGGGGGGACAAGAAGCTCTTAAAGTCCCCGCAACGATGCGGGGGATGCGAGGGGGGATCTCCGGGCATAAATAGTGTTAAGTAAACCGTATTGAGATATAACGAATATTTGCTAAAGTCTAATCGAGCATACAATTCGCAGGTTATCTACCTATTTATGCCGTACATTCATATCCCTAAGCAACTTAGGGAACCTTCCAGGGTGATCGAATCTCAGCTTTTTTTACGCCCCAAACGCCTCGCTATTTTTGAAGCTTGCCTGATCGGTTTAATTTCAGGATTGGCTGGCGTCTTGCTCAAATTAGGAGTCGGATGGCTCGGCAGTTGGCGAGTTGCTACCTCAACGCTAATTCCAGCTTTAATTTTGCTTCCGGCTGTCGGTTTATTAGGCGGGTTTCTAACAGGTTTTTTAGTTGAACGTTTCGCTCCAGAAACTGCTGGTAGTGGCATTCCTCACGTCAAAGCTGCCCTCGCTGGTGTCAATCTTTCTTTGAATTTACGAGTAGCTGTCGTTAAACTTCTGACCACTATTTTAGCAGTTGGTTCCGGTTTAACCCTGGGAAGACAAGGCCCAACCGTCCAAATTGGAGCGTCTTTGGCAGGCTGGATAGGTAACTTGATGCCGACTTCCCCAGACTACCGCCGCCAATTGATTGCTTGCGGTGCAGCGGCGGGATTGGCTGCTGGTTTCAACGCTCCGATTGCAGGGGTTTTGTTTGTAGTTGAAGAACTTTTGCACGATGTTTCTGGCTTGACTTTAGGTACGGCAATTATTGCTTCTTTCATCGGTGCGGTTGTTTCGCAGCTTTTGGGTGGCGATAGTTTAAATCTCAATTTGCGAGAGTATCAAATTAGTTTTTTACCTCAAGAAATTCCGTTCTATATACTGTTAGGAGTTTTAGCGGGATTGCTGGGAGCTTTGTTCAGCAAAGGGATTATTGCTGGTTTGCACTTCAATCGCAAAACCCTGAAATTAGCTTTGCCTTGGCGAATTGCTGCTGCTGGCTTAATCTGCGGTACAGTCATCGCTGCTTTGCCGGAAAATTTTCGCAACAATACGGGATTGCGCGAGTTTTTGCTAACAGGAGAAGCTAGCGCAATCACCAGTTTAATTGCTTTTATCGCTCACTTTTGTTTGACTATTCTTTCCGCTGCTTCTGGAGCTCCGGGAGGATTGTTTGCACCTTCTTTAGTTCTCGGTTCGGCACTAGGCCATATCGTGGGCATTTTACAGGCCGATTCCCTCGGTGTTGGTTTGCCGGTAACTTACGCTTTGGCGGGAATGGGAGCGTTTTTTTGTGCGGTTTCTAGGGCGCCGATTACGGCGGTAGTTATTGTGTTTGAAATTACGGCAGATTTCAAATTAGTGCTGCCTTTGATGATTTGTTCTGTAGTTGCTTATTTAGTGGCAGAAAAGGTGGACAGCGGCTCTTTGTACGATCGCCTTTTGGAGTTTAGCGGCATTCATCTCACCAAAGATAAACCTGCGGTTGATGGTTTGAGCGACTTGTACGCAGCCAACGTGATGCAGCGCCGAGTTGAAACTCTTTCGAGTCAACTGACTTTCGATGAAGTGATCCAAGCGTTTTCGCGATCGCACCACCGTGGCTTTCCGGTAGTTGAAAATGGTAAACTGGTCGGCATTATCAGTCAAACCGATTTAGCAAAAGCCAGCGAGCAGAATTTGTCCGGCAAGACACTGCTCAAAGAATTTATGACTGCACAGCCGATCGCAGTCAAAGCCAAGGATACCCTAAGCGAGGTACTGTACCGACTCAATCACTACAATATCAGCCGCTTGCCCGTCATAGAAGGACGGCATCTAGTTGGAATTATTACCCGCAGCGACATAATCCGAGTAGAATCCGATCGCCTCAGCGGAGAAACAACCCAAGGCCCGCATCCAGAACCATCCTATGTAGTGTATCAAACCAGAGCGCCACAAGTCGGAAACGGCCGCTTATTAGTGCCGCTGTCCAACCCGCAAACAGCACCCGCCTTGCTGCGACTGGCTGCCGCCATTGCGCGCGATCGCAATTACGAATTAGAATGCCTGCAAATCATCACAGTACCGCGCAACAGTTCCCCCTCAGAAAGCGCAGTGCGAACCACAAAAAGCCGCCGCCTGCTGCAACAAGCCGAGCGCATTATCCGCAATTGGAACTTGCCAGTACACACTCAAATCCGGGTAGCTCACGACGTGCCTCACGCGATTTTAGAGACAATTAGGGAGCGTCACATTGACTTAATTTTGATGGGATGGCAAGGCGAATTATCCACAACAGGACGCATTTTTGGCGATGTAGTCGATACCGTAATTCGGCAAGCAGGCTGCGAAGTAGTTTTAGTTAAATGGAGCGAAAAACTATTAGCAACACGCCAGAAAAATGAGTTTTTAACAGCTAGTAGCGCGCGGGAATATGCGTCTACAGAATGGCAGTTAAATGCCGCAGGAATTGATGACGCAGAAAATTCTCAATTTGTGACATCAAATTCATCAGCGACACCAGAGACTGAATTTTCCTCGCCCAATTCCGACATTCGGGCGCCAGAATTGGGATTGCACACACTGATGGGTTTGCACCGCTGGTTAGTACCAATTCGCGGCAGTTACAAGCAAGCTGCGGCATTGCGGCTGTTACCTGCTTTCGTGGCTGCGAGTGCCTTATCGGAGATTAAATTGTGTCAGGTGCACCAGCCTTCTGTTGCCGAACCCTCCCGCGCCGAATTAAAGCAAGCTGCGAAGTTTATTCAGGGGCGGGTTAGTTGTGAAGTAATAGTGACTGCGGTTTGCGCTAAGTCGGTGTCGGATGCTTTAATTGATTTGGCTCAAAACGATCAATGTGATGCGATCGTCCTGGGAGCGAGTCGCGAAGGGCTGCTGAAACAGGTAATTCAGGGGAACATCCCGGAAGCTGTGGCGCGCGGATGCGACTGTACAGTCATATTAGTGCGATCGGCATCCTAGCACATACCATTGGCGATTCGAGTCGTAGGGTGCGTCGAAGAAAGAACATCCCTAAATTATATCAACAATCCCATGGCGGCGCACCTTTCACGTGGAGGCTTCTACAAATATTTTCATTTTAATTAATAAACCCCAGAGTCGTAGGGTGCGTCGAAGAAAGAACATCCCTAAATTATATCAACAATCTCATGGCGACGCACTTTTACGTGGAGGCTTCTACAAATACTTTTATGAATATTTTAATTAATCAACCCTCAATAAACCCCAAGGTGCGCCAGGGCAAAAATCCTGAATTTGTATTGAAAACCTTCTCACCTCAATAAACCCAAGGTGCGTCAGGGCAAAAATCCTGAGTTTGTATTGAAAACCTACTCGCATGACGCACCCTACAATCAATAACAAATAACAAATAACCAATAACCAATAACTAATTATGGTTCACTTTAACGTCGGCTTTCAAAATTTTAATTACTTCGCCGACATTACCCTATCGCTGGCGAAAACCTTAGACAAAATGGGGATTCCTATTTCAGTCGAACCCTCAGAAATCGCATCTCACCTCACACGCTATTCCACAGCCGAAGAAAACCACCTCCTAGCCAAGTGGATGAACACCACACCATCAGATTTATTTCAGCTAAAATGGTCTCATTATTGGAAACCTTTCTTTTTAAAAGAACTCAGCGGACACCTCAACTTAGAATTTTTTGCCATCAATTACGAATTCGCCAGAAATGATGATGAATATGATTACTGGATTTACGATGCTGTCAACAATTCATCCCACATCATAGCCGTCAGCGAATATTCTAAAAACGTTTTAATCCAAGCTGGATTTCCGGCAAAAAAAGTCTCCGTCATACCTCTAGGGCGTCGGTTCAGTAGAATATCTTGACAAAACCAACTAAAAATGATATGTGGCTTAAAAAGCCTGTTAAATTCTCACAATCATGAAGAAGGAAGAAACTTTATGCCCCCTCACTTATGGCATCCTCCAATCGAACTCTCAGAAACAGAAGCGTTGATTATCAAACGCATTAAACGAGCCA
>NZ_JAHRFA010000168.1:0-4362 GCF_020883045.1 Microcoleus sp. CAWBG58
CTGGTATGAAGTCCAAAGGAATTTATTCACTTCAGTTATACGTGAGCATATTTTGGCAAACCTGAGCCGTGATGGTATCGTCTAGAATACATAGATGATATTTTTTGTCAATGCGTAAGTCCTATAAAGTTGGGAGCTTTGAACAGGAGGGGAAAGCAGAAACTATAGCCTTTCTCAAAAAGATGAGGTATGGCTGACAGCTTACATAACCGCTGAAATCAAGAGGGCTCTCTTCCCAACAACGTCCGCGAATCTTTGTGAAAACCGCTATAGCAATTAAGAATTAGCAGTTAACAATTAGCAATTAGCAATTAGCAAGTCACAAGTGACAGCCAAAGGAGAGCGACAATTAAAAATTAACAAGTAACAACTTAAATTGGAGGCGCTTGCTTCCTCAAACCAGATTTCTAGGAGAGTATAGGATTGGGAAACTAGGAATCGACCGAGAAAGCGGGTTTTTAGCCACACCGCACGAGAGCTGTTTGAGATAGACAAAGGCAGGAAATAAGCAGCAGAAGCTTGAGGACACTGCTGGCGTTGTTGGCGACACTTAGATAGAAAATCGATCGGCTGTCGAGTGTCTGGTAAATTAGCCTGCTTGTTTAGAATATTCAGGTACGGTAGTTCGGATAAACTCAATCAAGATGCACAGTCAGAATTTCTGACAAAGCTGCTGAGTAACAGTGATATATCTTCGACACAAATGAATACGCTCTCCTCATTAATGCGACAGATTGAGCAGTTAGGGGCTACGCGCTCGCTGCGCCAACACATTGCTCAAGTGCAAAATGGTGACAGTAAAACAGCCGATCGCCCTGGCGGGCCTCTCCTGAGCCGTTTTTTGCGCCAGAAATGGCCTGGGCCCGAGACTTTTATTAGATTGACAAGTAAAACCTCAAAATCTAGCCTCAAAAATCAGGCTCGTTCCCCGATGTTGGCCCTGGTAGCAGTAGTTTCCCTCAGCAGCACTCTTGGCCACCGCTTCTACAACCAGCCGAAATTGGATGTGGGGACGAAAGCTCCTCAGACGATTAAGGCTCCTGCTAGTGTTAGCATTCCCGATCACAAAACTACTGAAGAACACCGTTCATCAGCACGAATCGGGGCTGTACCGATATTAATGCTCGATCGCGCGGTCGATCGACAAATCGAGCGAGAATTGCAACAATTTTGGCAACAGGGGAGCCAACTCCGGCGGGCGGTAGGCCCGTTTCCGTTTGCGACGCCCTCGGCGCTCTCAAATGCGGCTCAGGTTTACTTGAGGGGGTGTCCGGAGTGGGAGTGGCGAGCGATTTTGGCGCAAGCAGGGGACAACAGTGCAAATTTTGAGCGGTTGAATTTGAATTCCCCGGCAATTGCTGCACCGACGGATAACAAGTCTCAGCAGGATGCGATCGCTCAATTGCAAGCTTACAGCCGATCGGTCCGGGCAGCAGATTTTCAAAGCCTGACAGATAGTATTTCCGAGGCTCGCCGGCGCTATGCGAATGCTGTGGAGGCGCTTGAAAAACCGTCGGTTTCCGCGCTCCGAAAGATTTATGATACTTCCCTGTTTGATTTGTCGGATGCAGCTTGGCAGAAAACCCAAACGGGTATAAGTCGGGTGGCAAAAATGATGCTGGCTCAAGGTATCCCGCAGGGGTTGCCAAAAGAGATTTTGAAAGAAGCTGTGAAGCTGCAAGTCGCAGAGGAAGTGCCGTTAGAGTCCCAAGCTTTGGCGGTTGAGGCTTTAAGTACGATTTTGCAGCCAAATCTGGTGAGAGATCCCGAGGAAACCAAACAGCTAGCGGAATTGGCGGCGCAAAAGGTGAAACCGGTGACGATCGCCGTAGAGAAGGGCGATATTATTGTTGCAGAAGGAAAAATTATCGCGCAGCAAGATTTCGTATTGCTGGACTATTTTGGTTTGAGCCGGCGGGGTGTAAATTGGCTGGGGCTGGCGGGTTTTGTTTGTTTGGTCGCGGGGGCAATTGCGATCGTGTTGCTGGTAGAAAGGCACTACCGCTTGCGCCGGAGAGATCATTTGCTGTTGCTGCTGCTGACGTTGAGCGCGCCGGTGCTGGTGAGCTTGGGGCTGCCTTGGACGACTTTACCGGCGATCGGGATTTTAGCAGGCGGCTTCTACGGTTCGGCGGTGGGAGTGACTGTGGTGGGGCTGCTGTCGGCGCTGCTACCCATTGGCTTGGATGTAGAGTTGATTCATTTGGTGGCTAGCGCGGCGGGGGGATTGCTGGGTGCTTTTATGGCCGGAAGATTGCGATCGCGCGAGGAATTGGCTCTTTTGGGCGTGGCTGTCGGCTTGACTCAGGGCAGTGTCTATCTGGTGGGGACTTTGATTGCTAGCGCTGCTGCGGGTGCGATTTGGTACGTTGTACTCGGTACGGTGGGTTGCCAAAGTTTGGCTGGTTTGGCTTGGAGCGTGGTGGCGATCGGCATCAGCCCTTATTTAGAACACGTTTTCGACTTGATTACCCCGATCCGGCTAGCGGAACTTGCCAATCCCAACCGCCCGCTGTTAAAGAGGTTGGCTGCCGAAGCTCCGGGGACTTTTCAGCACACGCTGTTTGTGGCTAGTTTGGCGGAGGCTGCGGCGAGGGAACTCGGCTGCAATGTTGAGTTAGTTAGAGCTGGTACGCTATACCACGATATTGGAAAAATGCACGACCCAAGCGGATTTTGCGAAAATCAAATGGGCGGAGGAAACAAACACGATGAAATTAATAACCCTTGGATGAGCGCCGAAATTATTAAAAAGCACGTTAGCGAAGGGTTGGTAATGGCGCGGAAGCATCGATTGCCGAAGTCGATTCAGGCATTTATTCCTGAACATCAAGGCACAATGTTAATTGCTTATTTCTACCATCAAGCGCAGCAAATTGCTGTAAAAGAACCTGAAAATTTAAATATTACTTTGGCAGATGCGGATAATTCAAAGTTAGCAATCGAAACCCGGGAAGTGAGGGAGCAGGATTTTCGCTACGACGGGCCGATTCCGCAGTCGCGGGAAACTGGAATTTTGATGTTGGCGGATTCTTGTGAAGCTGCTTTGCGATCGCTCAAGGATGCCACTCATGAGGAAGCTTTGAATATGGTCAATCGGATTTTGCGGGCGCGCTGGCAGGATAATCAGTTGCTGGATTCTGGTTTGACTCGGGAGGATATGTCTTTAATTGCGGAGATTTTTGTGCGGGTTTGGGAACAGTTCAATCACAAGCGGATTGCTTATCCTAGTGCAGTTTTTACTCCGAGGTAGAGACTTATGAGTTATATTTTGGGAGAGATATTTTATAGTAAAAATACCGTTATTACCCACATTCCGCAGATATTCGATCGGATTTAATTTTCAAAAAATTCATAATTTTTAAACCCACATTCCGCACCCCGAACTGGCACATACGCGAATTGAGGGGTAAAAGTGAATCATCAGAGACAAGAGCGAGTAAAAATACTCAATTATTTTGGTAGCGCTCGGTAAAAGACCAAGTTTATGAAATATCCGTAACCGAGCGCATCCGCGAAAATGCGTTAATTGCGATCGCTCTTGGGTAACCAATCATCACCAAAAATAGTGTAAACTGGCGATCGAGATGAATGCTTAAATCAGGATTTAGCAGCCCATGCAAAAAGCATCCCAGATGACAGTAAAAAACCTAGATCATCTGGGCTTAATAGCCGGTCTAGTTGATGAAATAGGAATTGTTGAAAAAATCAATGAATTAGTAGGCAAACAACCGGGTGAGATAGTCAGTCCCGGCCTGGTAGTTAAAGCCATGATTATTAATGGATTAGGGATGGTGTCCGCCCCACTATATTTATACCAATTCACTATGAAGCTGCACTAAAATATAAGGTAAAAGTAGAGGAAATCCAATATGGCGAACAAACTTCAGGTACAAATCCAGGAAACGGTTGAGGAACTAGAGCATCGACTCGAAGGTCATGTGACCGCCGTAAATAAAGAAAAATTACTGGTATTATACTGGCTGGCGACCAAGAAAATCCCAAAAAGAGCAGAATTAGCCACGATGTTGAAACGAGACGAATCAACAATATATCGTTGGTTAAGAGCTTACAAACAAGGTGGAATAACTGAGTTACTTAGCATCAAAAAAGCTCCCGGAAAGACCCCACATATTCCACTTTCAATCAGAGAAAAATTAATCAAAAAATTGCAAGAACCAAAGGGAGAAACAAGTTATGGCAAATTACAGCTATGGCTCGAAAAAGAATGCGGAATTGTAATTGCTCAACTAGGGGAAAAAAGGGAGCCATCAATAGAGAGAGCTTGTTGAATAGATTGATAAGCAGTTAAACCCTGACGCTTGCCAGTATTGACAACTGAACGAACAGCAGCAAACAAAT
>NZ_JAHRFA010000169.1:0-4241 GCF_020883045.1 Microcoleus sp. CAWBG58
TCGCTTAAAAGCGAGATTTGGGCATTTCCAGCAAATATGGAGCGCCAGGGGGGAACATACGAGCATTCCTTTACGTGGACATCCAAGTACGGCAGCGTAATTACCTCCGCCTTAGACGCTTGCACTACCGACGGTATCAACACTGAGGGTTTGGTTGCCAATTTGCTGTTCCTGGTAGAATCGGACTACGAACGAAAGCCAGAGCAACCAAAATTGACAAAAAAAATGTCAACTGCGGCATGGGCGCAATACTTCCTCGATAGTTTCGCCACGGTCAAAGAGGCGGTTGAAGCTATGAAACATGACGATTTGTTCGAGGTGGACGCGCCCGTCATACCGGACGGCAGCAATAAGAAAAGTACAGTTCACCTGTCAATTTCCGACGCAACTGGCGATTCCGCAATTTTCGAGTACGTAGGCGGCAAGCTACAAATCCACTACGGTAAAGATTATATCGTGATGACCAATTCTCCGACCTACGACAAACAACTGGCAATCAACGAATACTGGAAAAATAAGGATGGCATGATCGTGCTGCCCGGTACTAACAACGCCTCGGATCGATTTGCCCGTTGCTCGTTTTACCTATCGGCAGTCCCGCGCGATAATGTCAACGATGTACGCACAGCTATTGCAACCACCTTTAGCATAATTCGCAATGCCAGCGTGCCGATCGGGCTCATCGTAGACCCCGAAAAGCCCAATCTTGCCTCCACACTTTGGCACACCGTTTCCGACCACAAGAACCTCGTTTATTACTATGCAAACACCCGCAGTGCGAGTGTCTGTTGGATCGACCTCAAGGAATTAAATCTTGCCGATGGTTCGGGAGTGCGGAAAATCGATATGCTCGAAGAAGTGAATACTCTCGAATGGTCGGAAAAACCCAAAAAGCCGGTAATAATCGAAAAGTGGGAGCTGGGCGGCGACCTCACCGATCAATTTGTACCGACCGCTCCGTTTGAATTCTTGCCTCACCCTTAAGTGTCAACGCGATCGGGTCAGGTATAGGCTTTCTGGGATAGGTGAGGTATGCCAAATTTTAGGTACATCAAGGTTTTCGACCTTTGATACCTCATCTTCTTGAGCGATCGCCGAGCCAAAGTTTCTGGATCGGGTTTGGCTTTGGTACGGCGATCGCCATACCAACAGGGGTCGAGGTTCAATTCCCGCCATCAATGTTCTTACAGGACGGCTTGAGAAAGTTCTTTTCCAGAGAAGCCGCAGGAAACATAATGCCGGGCTTTTTTGTGGGACGGTTCAGCGTATTGAATATCCGATCCCAAAATCCTTGAATGCCGTAGTTTCCCTTAAAGCGAGAGTGGTGGAGATCGTGAAAATCCGAGTCAATGAAAAATATTGACAGAGAACTGTGACCTTCCAAATTGTAAGCATTGCCGATAACAGTCCAGGCGCACAATTGAGTAATATCGTATCCGAATACAAAAACAGGCAAAACGTCTGTAATGGTGACGATAGCATATTCAAGCAGGCTTTTATGACCGGCTACAAAACTGGATTAATCCTGGAATTCGTGATGTTTGAGGTGTATTTCCTGCAAGAACTTTTTGTGAAAGAGCCAATGAATAACGTAAAAGCAGAAATCCGCAGCAATTATTCTCATCAAGAACCATTCAAAATTTAAGAGCCAGCTATTTCCTCAATGAACTTCAGGATCTAGGGAGAGGATAATCGCTGCTGCTGCTAAACTTTTAATTTCTCCGACCAGGATTCCTTTAGCAGTAAATGCAGGGAAAGGTTGTTCTTTCACTTTCTTGATTCTGACATTGAATCTTTGCCGCCAAGTCTCGTTAGTTTTAATAATTTTTTCTATAAAAACACCAATGCTGTAGAATGAAACCGACCCAACAAGCCAGTACAGCAAAACCTCGGCGGTAAAGTTGAGATGGAATTTGTTCGAGAGCCAATAAATTAACTGCTGGACTATGGTACAAGCAACAGCTACTTTGATGAAAAACTCTATTTCAAAAAACAAATTAAAGATTTTTACTGTTAATTTATCCTTTGAAGACCCAGTTTTTTCAGGACAATTATTGAGTGGGTTCGGGAACTGAGAATTGGGTTCAAGCATTAGAATAACTTAGTATTTTTCGAGGTAAGCGAGCTAGATAATGTTTGTATTCAGTATTTCATTCTCCTATTCGCTTCATTCTATTTTATTTGCTGTACGACCAGCACCATCAATAAACGGAACCAAGCCGCACAGCCATCCCCTGCACAAAAAAACACTGCATCCTTTCAAGAACCTGCTGGAAGGGTTAAAATGCACCACTTCGGAAACAGATTTCAATCGAGTTCGTCCTTGATATTTCTTTACTTATAACTAATACAAAGAGTTGGTATCGCTTGCGCCTGTAACTGAGTCCCCAAAAATGCTGGTTGCATTTCCTTTGGTTTTTAGCGCATTTGGTCTCAGCAGAAATTTAACTTTAGCCGATACATTTTTTGGCGTGTCAATAAAAGCCCAAAAAACAAAAAACTGGTCGTTTGTTCGCTGCAACTGTTTTTGTCAATTTGTGCGGTATTAAAATACTCATACAGCAGTATAAATAATAAATTTTACGTTTGTCAAGTTAAAATTGTGCTGAGGGTATCATCTGCAAGCCCTACATATGATTTCTGCAAGTTTCCCATACCTTTCATTTGCGGGAATGCCAGCATCGGTTAGGTAAAGGCTTTTAACACTCCCGCACTACCCACAGGATTCAATTTTACCTGCAACTGATATATTGCTTTTCGCGCGTGCAACATCTCGAAAGCGGCTGAGGGGATTAGCGCTTCTGGGCGGTTTTGCAGTCTTCAATGCTACGCGCGCACTGCACTCTCAAAATCTTGATAGTTTGACATACTCCCCAGCGTTAACGCACGGGGATTCTTGACACCTCACGCCCGATGTGCCACAAGTGGTCTTATCTTCTCTGTGTCCGTTTATAGTCGTGGAAATGCCCTATCCCGATTTTGTTTATATTCTTTGCTGCATTCTCATTTCGTAAGGATTCAGGTAAACAAGAGTGAGCGTGAGAGCCGAAAAATATGGTAATATAGTCAGATGAGCGAAAAGTCAGAGGTAAGGATTCAGGTCTAAAAACTTGCAGATCCAACGCTTGTCTGGTAAGGGTAAACGACTGTTAACAATTTACCTAGACTTACCTATGATTTAGCGAGTAAAATCTGTGTAAATCACTGGATGAATTGATGAGTATTAGTCAGAGCCGCTCCCGCTTAAAGCCCGCTCGTCTTGACACGATATGGCGCCCTGAAAAAGAAGGCATTCATAGAACGTCGATCGCCACAGATGGGGGATACAGGCGATATAGTCTAACATAGTAAAGAACGAGCCGCACTGAAAGGGAGAATCAATGGCTACCCTAACTTATTGCAAAGGCTTGCCCACGCCAGTGCACGAGCTTAACGAACTCGGAAAAACAACTTTCGAGATGTTTTTGGAGGCTTACGCCCCGATTTTTAGGACTGCAAGCATTGAAACAGTCGATCGCTTACTTTCAAATAGAGAGTTCAAGAAATCCGATTGGAACACGCACTTACAGCAAACCTACGGCATCAACAAGCGCCACGCCAATGGTGTAATCAGTTCTGCGAAGGGTCGTGTAGACGGCGCAAAAGAACATAGGATTTTACACCTGAAAACTCTTGAAGTCAAGATTAAGTCCATTAGTGCGTGGCTCCAGAAAGCTGAGCGTAAGTTGGCATTGGCTCGTAAGTTTTATGCCAAGAAAAAATGGGCTAACTCAAAAACAGGCTGTAATTTTTCCATAGCTTGCTCGCTGCAATATAAATCCACAAACTGGCAGAATTTACGCTTTCAAATTCACAATAAAAAGCGTAAGCTGACATTGTTAACTAATAAACTAAAACACTTAAGACTTAAACCAGTCAAAGTATTCATCCCCTATGGCGATATGTTGCTTGTCGGCTCAAAGGATGAGTCTTTTGGCAATCAGGTTTGTCAGTGGGATGGAAATCAAATAACTTTTCGAGTTCCCAAATGCTTAGAGTCACGATTCGGAAAAACTATATCCTCTCTGATTGGTGATTTCAATCGCAGCATCAACAGACTACCAGAATCTGGCGCTAAAACTTGGCATTTCTACCGCAAAAATGGCAAGTGGGTTGTCGCCGTGCAATTTACCCCAAATCCCGGGTCGCAGGTTTCTCTTGAGAGAATGTATGGTTGCATTGGTATCGACATGAATCCCGGT
>NZ_JAHRFA010000017.1:0-16056 GCF_020883045.1 Microcoleus sp. CAWBG58
TGATGGCTAATTTACTTAGCAATATTCCCATTCATCTGGAGCGTTGGAGTTCCTTCCCTCACACTCCTGTGGATGCCTTTTATGTTTGTAACTCCTCCTAGTTGTAAAAAACCTACACCTGTCAGGGGCCGGGGCCACACCCTCAAGCTTTCTTCTTCTTGCTTCCGCGACTCTTAACTAGACCGTTGCCAGTCCCCGTCAGACCGTCTCCACAAGCATTTTCTTTAATGTCCAAGAAGCGTCCCTCCTCAGACAATCCTTGAAAAGCGGATAACTTGAGCTGCTGCTACGTCTCTATGCGTCGTGTAACCACACTCAGGGCATTGGTGGAGTCTTTCTTTAAGCAATACTTCGGACATTTTTAGATCTAATCGAGTATCTCAAACCCTTGATGACTATAGGGATGAGTATTTTTTCAATGTTTGAGTCTAGCCCTGACTTTCAAAAAAACATTAAAAATGCCAGGGCTTACGCTGTAACGCTTACAGAGTAGTTAAAAAACTGTCCGAAGTATTGTTTAAGCTCCTTTTTACCTGTGTGCGTCTCGCATTGAGGGCATACCTGCGAGGTGTAATCTTTATTCACCTTGCCAAAATATACGCCTCGTTTCCAGCAAACCCATTGCAGTATTGACACGAATTGGCCAAACCCAGCATCTAGCGTATGCTTGCAAAACATCCCTTTAGCCCAAACCCGTCTGGTATCTCCCTAGACTTAATGAGTTCCACTTGACCCAGTTGGGGAAGCTTAATCGAATTCCCTTGGATGCAATTTTTAAGCATTTGCGGGAATACAAACGACCTCATCCGATACTGGTTTTTAAACCTTGGGAAACCCATTCCTTTGCGCTGCATATCCACAAAAGCTGTCTCCAGTCGTCTTAAGATTTGTTGGAGTACTTGAGCGTTGACAGTTTTTAGCTCTGGGATTTGCTCTTTTGCTTCTGTCAATGATTTGCTTTGCTGGAAATAATTTGGGTAAGCTGCATCAAGCGGAATGATGTATTCCTTAGAAATCGAGCAAGCATTGACCGCACATTTACGAGAGTTGATCCAGTCCTTGCGTTCCCGCAAAGCGTAGTTCCAAACCTTGCGACAAACCGTTAGAACCCGCTCAATTTCTTGAGCTTGCTCTGCGGTTGGCTTCAATTTGTACTCGTAACTAAGGTTTAACATTGCTCGTTTTCCCTGGCTCTAGAAAATAAAGTAGCATTTTGTAGAGTCAACGACAAGCAAAGCAATGGAAGGTAACTTGCAGGCTAAAGCCTGCCTCTAGCTTTCATCCCCGGTCTAAAGACACGGGGTTCTCAGCATATTTGCTATAGAATTCTAGAATATACCGTCAAAATCCGCCGTCAGCCGTCAGTGAACATGGTGGTTTCAGGAAACCCGTGGACTTAAAACAAATATTCAAAACGCCGAATCCCATAATCGGTGTCGTACATTTACAGCCTTTGCCAACTTCTCCCCGCTGGGGCGGGAACCTCAAAGCTATTATCGGAAGAGCCGAGCAAGAGGCTACAGCGCTGGCTTCTGGTGGCGCAAACGGTATCATTGTCGAGAACTTTTTCGACGCTCCTTTTGCCAAAGACAGCGTAGATCCGGCTGTTGTGAGCGCGATGACTCTGGTAGTCGAGAGGCTAACAAATCTGGTGACGCTACCGATCGGCATTAACGTGCTGCGAAACGACGCCCACAGCGCGATCGCCATCGCCTCCTGCACGGGAGCCCAATTCATCCGCGTCAACGTCCTCAACGGCATCATGGCTACAGATCAAGGCTTAATTGAAGGCCAAGCTCACCAGCTACTGCGCTACCGCCGGGAATTGGGCAGCGATGTCAAAATATTCGCAGACGTGCTAGTCAAGCACGGGCGCCCCCTGGGCAGCCCCAACTTAACCACAGCCGTCCAAGAGACGATCGGGCGCGCCTTAGCCGACGCCGTAATCCTTTCTGGCTGGACAACCGGCAGCCCTCCCAATCTCGAAGACTTAGAACTCGCGAGTGCAGCAGCGGGGGAAGTTCCAGTTTTCATCGGCAGCGGCGCCTCGTGGGAAAACGTTTCCACACTCATGCAAGCCGCCGATGGTGTAATTGTATCGAGTTCCCTGAAGCGAAATGGCCGCATCGAGCAGCCGATCGATCCGATCCGCGTCAGTCAGTTTGTCGAAGCCGCCCGTCGTAGCTTTTCCCAAAAAGAGCGAGAACAGGAAAATATCGAGACCAATGGTTTAAGAGGCCCAACACCCGAACCGGGCAAAGTCAGTCGATTTTAGATTTTAGATTTACTCGCCTTGATTCATCACCGGAGCCCGAACTTGAGTCTACAATTTTAGTAGCCACCAGCCAAGCTCGTGTCAGATGACAGTTGACAGTTGACAGTTGACAGTTGACAGTTGGCAGTTGACAGATGACAGTTGGCAGTTGACAGTTGACAGTTGACAGTTGACAGTTGGCAGTTGACAGTTGACAGTTGACAGTTGACAGTTGACAGTTATCTCTACCTGGAAGGAAGAGGATTGGAGTAATGAACCGTCTGTTTTTAATTTCTCCCGATCGGGGAGATGCTTGAAACCAATTTTTCATGGAATTGGGAATTGGGAATAGTTAATTGGGAATGGTAATTGGTAATTGCTGAAAACTAAAAGCTAACGCTCAAAAAAGCACCAATTCTCAATTCTTAATTCTTAATTCTTAATTCTCAATAACCAATGCCCCATGCCCCATCCCTCCGCTTCGCTTCGCCCCATGCCCCATGCCCAATGCCCAATGCCCCATGCCCCATGCCCCATGCCCCATGCCCAATGACCAATTAGCAACTATCAAATCAAAAAAATGATTCGCCGACGTTCAACCCCTTGGATTCATCGCTGGTCTAGGACTGCGATCGCAGCCATCGCAGCGATCGGCGTCCTAGAAACGGCCTATCTGACGATCGCTAAATTCACGACAGGCTCAGTCATTTGTCCCACCAGCGGCTGCGACAAAGTTCTCAACAGTCCCTACGCTACAGTTTTTGGCACAGTGCCTTTAAGTTTATTAGGTTGTCTGGCTTACCTGAGCATCGCAATTTTGGCATTAGCTCCCAAATCCGTCAATCCAGACACCAATAAAGGTCTGCACTCTCAACTAGAAAATCAAACTTGGCAAGCGCTATTTATCATCACCGCTGCGATGGTAATTTTTAGCAGCTATTTGATGTATTTGATGTCTTTTGAAATTAAGGAACTGTGCATTTACTGCATCAGTTCCGCCGTATTTGCGCTGTCGCTGTTTGTGCTGGTGCTAGTCGGCCGCGAGTGGGAAGATATCGGACAGTTGGTGTTTACAGGTATTTTGGTAATGATGGTAAGTTCGATCGGCGCCTTGGGACTGTATAACAGCGTCAGTTCACCTGCTCCTTTTGTTTCTTCTACCCCCGGAATTCTACCCCCAGCCGTGACTGCAACCTCCGGCCCTGCACAAATTGCTTTAGCCCGCCACCTCCGACAAATTGGCGCCAAAGAATACGGTGCTTACTGGTGTCCCCACTGCCACGACCAAAAAATGCTATTCGGCAAAGAAGCAGCCAAAATAATTGATTATTTTGAATGCGACCCTAAAGGGCAAAATTCCCGTGCTGAAATTTGCCAAGCTGCTGCTACGAATATTAAAGGTTTCCCGACTTGGGAGATTCAAGGTCAGTTTTATTCAGGGACGCAAACTTTGGATAAACTCGCTGATTTATCCGGTTACACGGGCCCGCGCAACTTTCAAAACTGACAGGTTGAAAATTTTAGATGACAGATTTTAGATGGTAAAGCAGTAAATATCGGTGGGTAAGTTATTTGCTAGTTCCCTATTGCTGCCAAATTAATCTCAAATCTGCCATCTAGAATTAATAATCCTAAATTAGTAAACATTCGTCCGATCGCAATATTCCCAAAAATGGTGACTATCTACTAAGATTTGTGCGAATAAATAGTATAAATTTTACATAAAAACTCCAAAAACCTGGTTGCTGCCAGAGTCATTACAGTCAAAGGGCTGTCATATCACGTCCGGTCAATTACCATAAGAAAAACCTTTTGTAGTGTGGACTTTAGTCCGCAGTATGTTGCGGACTAAAGTCCACACGTGCGTTCCTTACTTATTGCGGTCAATCGACCGGACACGATATCATTCGATCGCTATTCTGAAAATTATTTGTGTTGATATAGCAGTTCAATGCAAAGATTAGCGGACGCTTTGGTAATCGGTAATCGCTAGAAAGAGTCTCGTGGGTTGATGGTGGATCTAGTATCAAATACAACAGTTCGCAATTCTGTGATGCCCTTAGAGTAAGGATGTTCGGTTTGCCTACCGCCAAAAACTTATAAGAACCATCAGAAAAAACCTGGCGTTTTAAAAGTTTAGAAGCCAATTACCAATTACCAATTACCATAAAGAATTGGTTTAAAGGCGGAGTCCCGATCGCCATTGAGAAATCAAAATCAGACTATTCATTACTCCAATCCTCTTCTTTCCAGGTAACAGTTAACTGTCAACTGTCAACTGAATGAACCACCAGCATAGCGCACCGAAAAAAAACAATTTGACCATCAAAAATCAACAATCCACCCTTTTGCCACACCCCACAACCAAAAAATTGAGATCGTCTAAAATCAAAAATATAAAATCGACTGAGCAGAGTCCCGCGAAGAAGTAAAAACGATATGTAGTAATACCCTATATGCTCTTCAGGCGAGGCGAACATCCCCAGAATATGCTAAAAACTATCAAAAAATGGCTCGATCGAGAACGCCGAGTATTGATTACTGCAAGTGCCGTTGGCGGTACGGTGATTCTACTGCGCTGGTTCGGATTTTTACAGGGGTTAGAATGGGCTGCTTTCGATCGCTTTGTACGCTGGCGGCCCGCCGAACCAATGGACTCGCGCATCGTCATTATCGAAATTAACGAAGCTGACTTGCAAAAATACGGCTACCCCATTTCCGATGCTGTATTGGCCCAATTGCTGCAAAAATTGCACGCTGGCAAGCCGCGGGCGATTGGCCTCGACATTTACCGAGATTTGCCGACTCAACCAGGTAATGCCGAATTGGTCAAAACTTTTAAAACTATTCCCAACTTAATTGGGATTGAGTTAATGCCAGACGAAACCAGATTTGGAGTGCGCCCGCCTCCGGTACTGGAAAAGCTCGATCGCATCGGTTTCAACAACGTTGTCATCGATGCTGACTCACAAGTGCGCCGAACTTTGCTCTACGCTTGGCCTGGAAACGGCAAAACCTATCAAAGTTTCGCGCTGAGACTGGCTTTGCTTTACCTCGAAACCGAAGGGATTTCCCCTCAACCTGCAACAGTCAATCCTAAATACTTGCAGTTGGGCAAGGGGGTGTTTGAACGTTTTAAACCGAATGATGGTGCTTACGTGCGAGCGGACAGCCGCGGCTATCAAATTCTCACCAACCTGCGCCACCCACGAGGCAGTTTTCGCACGGTATCGATGAGCGACGTGCTTTCTGGCAAAGTACCGGTTGATTTTGTGCGATCGCGCGCTGTCTTGATCGGCTCAACTGCCCCCAGCCTCAAAGACTTTCACCAAAACGCTTACAGTTCCGGTTTGTTTGCTCCTCCCCAGCCAGTACCTGGAGTTGAGCTTCAGGCTAATTTCTTGAGCCAAATTTTGAGTGCGGCCCTCGACGGGCGCGAAGGTATTAAAGTTTGGCCAGAGGCGGCGGAGTGGCTGTGGATTTTACTGTGGTCTTGGACGGGAGCAAATGTGAGCTGGAAGTTGCGATCGCTCGGGCGATCGGCTTGGTCTTTATCAAGTATCTGTGTAGGATTAAGTGCTAGTTTATACATAGCATGGTTGGCCGGTTGGTGGCTGCCGTTAATTCCTTCCATCCTCAGTCTGTTGGGTTCTGGCTGTGCAGTTGTGGCTTATCTGGCTCACATACAAGAAGAACTCAAACGGTCTAAAGAATTTTTACAATGGCTAATCGATACAATTCCCGACCCAATTTTTGTTAAAGATAGAAATCACCACTGGGTTGTTTTGAATCAGTCATATTGTCGGTTTATCGGCTATCCTTTAGAAATTTTAATTTCTCGCACCGATTACGAGTTATTTCCCCAAGCCGAAGCGGATATATTTTGGCAGCAAGACGAATTAGTATTGCAAACTCAGCAGCCACTAGAAAATGAAGAATATTTTACTGATGCTCACGGAATTACCCATCTGATTTCGACTAAAAGATCCCTACATAAAGATGCTGCGGGCAACCTATTTTTAGTTGGAGCGATCAGAGATATTACCGAACGCAAGCGCCTGGAAGATGCCCTCAAGCAAAAAAATGCTGAACTCAGCCACCAAGCCTATCACGATGCTCTCACCGGTTTGCCGAACCGCAAAATGTTTCACGAATCCTTGCATCTGTCCCTGGAAAGAGCCTCCAGCAATCAGGAATTGGTAGCTTTACTATTTTTAGATTTAGATGGATTTAAGTCAATCAATGATACTCTCGGACATCGTGCGGGTGATTTGCTCTTACAAGCAGTGGCCGGGAGGCTCAAAAAATGCTTGCGCGGTAGCGATATTATATCGAGGTTGGGTGGCGACGAATTCACTGTCATCTTGCCGGGAATTCCTGGTAGCGAAGAAGCTGCAAAAGTAGCTAAAAAAATTTGTGATGCAATTAAGCAGCCTTTTACTTTAGAAGAAAATACAGTTTCTGTAACTACAAGTATTGGCATTAGTTTGTATCCAATGGACGGTCAAAATTCAGATATTTTAGTTAACAATGCTGATGCTGCGATGTATCGTGCTAAGGAAGGCGGGAAAAATCAATATCAATTTTCGTAATTAATCTCAGTTCAAAAATACAATCCAACTGTAGGTCAGTGGTGCCAACTTTTATGCCTAAGTTATTTTCCATTCTTTAATCTGCAACCTTATTATAAAATATTGTATAAGATGTCATCTATCATTAGATGGATTTATCAAAGATATGGAACTTAAGACAGCAAATTGTCGTCTCATTTAACTATTAACAAATATAAAAAAAATGGATGAGTTTCAAAAAAAGATGGCAACGGCAAGCCCGCGCTCTAAACCCTGATGCAGTAAGTCATTCCCATCACGAATCGCAAATTGTAGCAGGCTGGAGAGCCAATTAAAATCGCCAAACAGTATTGATTAAAAAGAATTTAAGTAAACTTACAAAAATTAATTAAAGGAAATGTAAAGACATAGGTGGAACTACGTAAATTGATAGATATAATAGATTGTAGGGATTTGCATCTAT
Organism: Microcoleus sp. CAWBG58; assembly: GCF_020883045.1. Classification (NCBI taxonomy): domain Bacteria; kingdom Bacillati; phylum Cyanobacteriota; class Cyanophyceae; order Oscillatoriales; family Microcoleaceae; genus Microcoleus; species Microcoleus sp. CAWBG58. The sequence continues at coordinate 7,289 of NZ_JAHRFA010000017.1, forward strand.
TTGAGTGATTTGGACAAGATTATGAACACTATGCGTACTTTGATTGGGCTCACAATAACGGCAACTCTGGCTGTCGGTCTGCAAGTCAGTACGATCGACATTGCAAATGCCGCTACACTTGGCAGCAACTCAACCAGCAACTCAGCAAAAGACCCATCGACCTCCACAGTCTTGACAGAGGCGCGCACATCTGAGGCGCCCAATAACCCCAAAAAATACGAACCAGATCCCAATGGAAGTCCTAAAAGTGACGGTACAGGGACGCGCTGAACCGCTCCGAAAAACCTATACAGAGCTAGCCAAAGCTAGTCAAAGCTGTACAAAGTCGGAGCGTGCAGTCTAAGTCTTCACTGACTACGTTCGATTGGTCATAACACCTGCGAGTGAACGCCAGCTTGTAGCACTGTTGAGAGTGATTAAGTAATTAGCAAATAGGTTTATAGCTATAGTGTCACTTTCCTAACAAGCCATTTGAACTTTGACGAGGCAAACATTACTTAGAAATAAGGCTGACAGAATATGTCAAATTACATCTTTCTGATAGACAAAAACAAAACACCGCTTAATCCAATCCATCCAGCACAAGCACGGAAACTACTAGATTCCAGAAAAGCCGCCGTGTTTCGCCGCTACCCGTTTACTTTGATTTTAAAGCGAGTCGTTGAAAATCCAAATCTGTATCCGCTGGAACTCAAAATCGACCCGGGTTCCAAGTTTACAGGGATTGCTTTAGTTACAGATCGAGGCAATGTTATCTGGGCGATGGAATTGCAGCATCGCGGACAACAAATAAAAGATGCTTTGGAACATCGTAGAGCAGTTAGGAGAGGACGAAGAAATCGTAATACTCGTTACCGTATAGCTCGATTCCTCAATCGCAAACGCCCTAATGGTTGGCTTGCACCGTCTTTGAAGCATCGTATTTTGACGACGGAAACTTGGGTGAAACGTCTGTCATCGTTCGCACCAATTGATTGTATTGTTCAGGAACTGGTAAAGTTTGATACTCAAGCGATTCAAAATCCTGAAATTTCTGGAACCCAATACCAGCAAGGAACCTTGAAAGGTTACGAGTGCCGTGAATACTTGTTGGAAAAATGGAATCGCCAATGTGCTTACTGCGGTGTCAAAGACGTTCCACTCGAAATTGAGCATATCCAACCAAAGTCAAAAGGAGGCTCAGACCGTATCTCTAATCTTTGTCTGGCTTGCCACAAGTGCAACCAACGCAAAGGAAATCGAGATATTAAAGACTTCCTCAAAGGCAAACCAGATGTGTTAAATTGCGTTCTGAAACAAGCTGCATCACCGTTAAAAGACGCAGCATCTGTCAATAGTACAAGGTGGTCACTGTTCAACACCCTTAAGCTAACTGGATTGCCTGTAAGAACGGGAACTGGCGGACAAACTAAGTTTAACCGAATTCGTTTTGAACTGCCTAAAGCTCATTGGATTGATGCTGCTTGTGTCGGCAAGGTTGAAGGTATCAAACTTGTTACTACAAAGATTTTGAAAGTTAAAACAACAGGTTTCGGTGGCAGGCAGCGATGTCAAACAGACAAATTTGGTTATCCACAAAAACATCGTCCCTTGCGTCCTATCTTGGGATTTTGTACAGGTGATATTGTTCGTGCAGATGTTCCCAAAGGTAAATACGCGGGGAATTTTACAGCACGAGTTTGTCCTATGTCGCATGGTTGCGGTGAGTTTGTTATCGACAAAAAAAGGAGGTCTATCAAGTTGGACTATTTAACGCCAGTCCACAGAAAGGATGGTTACGACTATGCTTAGACCTATACAAATTGACCAGGAATGGACAGATGTGTCCAGCAATTAAGTCTCAGTTCCTTACCCAATTTTTCAAAATTCTATGGGCCCAGATTTGTACCAATGCGATTGGTTAATTAAAGTGTGACAGCACCAATCCCGATCGGTGAGGGGATAGTCCAGTCGGTAGTGACCACCGCGACTTTCGGTGCGAAACGCAGCACTTTTGAGAATTAAGTAGCCAATATCCAATAAATTGCCAACTTCTCCCCAATTTCGCAAAACCGAGCTATTTTCGGCATCACCGGGCGAAAAATCGATCGTTTGTCCGGGCTGCACATTGAGTAAAGCTTGACTCAAAGCCAAAGAGACAAATTCTTGCCGCCACATCTCAACTCGGACAATTGCCCTTTCCAAATCGCGTTGTCCCCGGCAAATTCCCGCATTCTGCCACACCAAACTAGGCAATTCCACCCGCAATTTTTCGATCGCCTCAATATCCTGCTGTGAAACCAATTTTTCCAAGATTTCCCCTGCATCTTCTTCCTCTGGTAAGGCTTCGGACTTTTCACCTTCTAGCTGCAAAAGTCCCATTTGCGCGCCAAAAACCAGACATTCCAGCAGCGAATTGCTCGCCAACCGGTTAGCGCCGTGTACCCCCGTGCTCGCAGTTTCTCCCACCGCGTACAAACCCGGAATCGAAGTTTGGTTGAACTTGTCAGCCACAATTCCCCCCATCCAGTAATGGGCGGCGGGCGTCACCGGCACAGGTTCGGCAAAAATATCAATTCCCCAATCAGCGCACACTTGAATAATATTCGGAAACCTGTAGCGCAGTCGATCGCCATCAATGGGGCGCAAATCCAGCCAAACATGAGGTTCCCCCGTCTTCTGCAAGTGGCGGAAAATAGCGCGGCTGACAACATCCCGAGGGGCGAGTTCCCCGCTGGGGTGAGAGTCAAAAGCAAAGCGATATCCCTTGCTGTCAACTAAATGAGCCCCTTCTCCCCGCACCGCTTCGCTAATCAGAAACCGGGGCGCGCCCGCTTTACTCAGCGCCGTCGGGTGAAATTGTACAAATTCTAAATCTCGCAGCAGCGCCCCGGCGCGCCACGCAATTGCTACCCCGTCCCCGGTACTTACCGACGGGTTGGTTGTTTGAGCAAAAACCTGTCCGCCGCCGCCTGTAGCCAGCACTACGGCGCTAGCCCGCAGCCATTTGACTTGGGAGTCGCAAATTGAGCTAATTCCCTGACACCGCCCGGTTTTGTCTAGCCACAGACTCAATGCAAAGGCTGGGGATACGAGTTGAATGTTTTGGCGGTTTAATACTTTTGCTGTCAGGGTACTGACAACGGCTTTTCCTGTGGTGTCGGCGGAGTGGAGCACTCGGCGGCGGGAGTGGGCGGCTTCTAGGGTGAGGGCTAAATCTGGGCCGGTGCGATCGAATGCAACGCCCATTTTTACCAGGGAGTCTATGCAAGCAGCAGCTTCTTCGACTAAAAATTGTACTGCTTCTAAATCGCAAAGACCTGCTCCCGCAGCCAGTGTATCCTGAACGTGGAGTGCTGCGGAATCTTCTGGGGCGATCGCTGCGGCAATGCCTCCTTGGGCCCAATCGCTGGCAGAAACAGGTAGGATATTTTTATTGATCAAGCCTACGTGCAAGTGTTCTGGTAGACAAAGTGCCGTGTACAAACCGGCTGCGCCAGCACCTATCACCAATACGTCAAATTTGTCAGTCATATAGCCTTTCTCAGAAAGATGAGGTATTCATGGGCATTGGGCATCGGGCATCGGGCATTGGGCGGAGCGTAGCGGAGGGATTGGGCTTGCGGGCTTGCGGGCCTACCTCACTTTTTTGAGAAAGGCTATAACTCAGCCGATTTGAGATTTTAGATTTTAGATTTTAAAATTAACTTTATAGATGAATTTGGGGAAAAGAACTTTCGATTTTAAATTTCATATTTTAGATCTTATATTGAACTATAAAGATAAGTTGAGGGGCTTAAATTGTCAATTTAAGCTTGAATAATTGAATAATTTAATCTATAGATACATCTCGATTTAAACTAATATCTACTAATTTTTTTTGCTTTTTAAAACATCGGAGGCTGTTATGCGTCTTTGGGTGCGAGCCTTTTTGAAGGCATTCGTCGGTCGGAGCAGAAGCCATGAGCCATGAACCACAAGCCAGAATTCATGAATTAACAAACCATAGTTCTGACTAATGACTAATGACTCATGGACTCATGAGGGCGGGCACGGGGGCACCGCCCCTACTGACTAATAACTCATGGCTTCAAAAGAGACCCACTGCTATCTAGTCGTAGAGACCATTATTCAACCTGGTGTCTCCTTCAATAAAGACTGATTCGACATCAGTTACTGTGAATTTGTCCAGGTTAGCTTGCAGCACCTTTTTCTGAGCTTCCGTCAAGCCTGAAATGTTGAGTACGTCCTCAACTTTTTCGTAAGGAGCATTCTTAATAATTTGTCCAGCTAAAGTGGGATACAACCCTCGAAAGTCCCGAAAGTCGCGGACGGCGCTGTTGTTCAAATCAAGTTTTTTGCCGTATTCTGTGGCAAGTTTGTCATCGGCGCGATTGGTTCTAGCCGGAACATCAACTGCTATGAGCGAGGCTGATGGCAAGACGATACGGCTCAGGTTCGCCGCGATCGCGCTTTGGTCTCCAGCCCATGCAAAGCAGCCCAGCACTAAGCCCAATACTGCCAATAGACGACCCAATCGTTTCATGAAGTTTTGTCTCCCAATTTCATACACAGCATTTATGTAGAGACTACCATTTTGCTTATGCAGTTTTTCAGATAAATCCGCAGCAGGCCGAGGACTGTTAACAAAATTTACATCCAAGAATTGACATTGCCCTCAATATATGCTGTGCAACGCAGTTGAGACGATCGATTAATTTTTGGCTGCACACCCAATTTTCTAGCTATCAAGAACTCTTTCCTTTGCTTTTGAGAAAAGCGTTCAAGTCAGTATAATTACTGCCGTAAGTCACGCTGGGAGTGTCGTAACCCTTCAAAGTAACGATGTGCTGCTCGAAAGCGTCCTGGGCGCCCAACTCCGTCAGGTATTTGTAGGTTGTTTCTCCCACGGCGATATCCTTGCCGAGTTGCTTGGTGCAAGACTCTAGGCGAAATGCGGCGTTTACAGTGTCTCCCAAGGCGGTATAGTCCGATCGATCGCTGCTGCCGGAATTTCCCACCATTGCATAACCAGTATTGATTCCAGCCCCGACTCGCAACGGAAAAGGCAGGGGGTAACGGCTGCTGAGTAAATCAGTTGCCTTGTGCAGTTGGCTTAAAGCTTGGCAAATCCGCATCATTTCTTCGCTGCTGACTCCGCTTGGTTTGTGGAACCAGACAGCCATGATGGCATCGCCGATGTATTTGTCCACCCAACTGCCATGTTCGCGAATGATGTGTCCGGCTTTGCGGAACCAATTGCCGATGACTTCCGAGAGGATGGTTTCGTCTAGCTGTCTAGTCAAAACTGTAAAGTCTCGGATGTCCATTACCATGACAGTAATCAGGCTGCGTACTGTCAAAGTAGCTGTAAAATCTTCAGAGTCTGTGTCGTGCAGGCGATCGAGCCGGCGCCCTCCGGTTGGGTTATGGAAGTCCAACTCGGTTTGACCGAAAATAATTCGATCGCCATTTCTAAGAGTGACAGGAATACTCACCCGCCGCCCGTTGACAAAGGAACCATTGCGGCTGCCCAAGTCGATCAGGTAAAACTCTCCGGTCTCCATTTGCTGTAGCATCGCGTGATTTCGGGAAATCCAGCGATCGGTCAATACAAAATTATTGTCATCATTTCGCCCTACTGTCCAGCAATTGCTGCCGGAGAGCGGCAAGTAGCGATTGCCGCTTTCTGTACGAAGTAACAAATGTGGATTGGCTTGCAAAGTCACCACAGCCCTAGAAACAACATCAAGTCAACCGATTTGAGGTTTTCAGCTTTAAATTTTAACTTTAGTACGCGGCTCATAACTAAGATTGCCACTAAAAACCTGAAATCGGCTGTTCTAAAAATTTAAAATAGTTTAGTCGATCGATGCACCGAACCCATAAAGCATTGCCAAACTACCGCGCGATAACCACCGAAGGTAGTTACCGCTCGATCATAGGCCAAAGTGTAATATTTTGCACGCCACAGATGTATCTAGAGAGTTGCATTGGCTGTTTTTTGGCAACATATAACTTAATTTCTGCTTCTGTTGCCCAAAAAAAAGCTGGACAATGGTTCTCGTCTCAGACAACCCTGTGCTTAAACACAAGGTATCTTTGAGATTTGTTGCTACACTTCCACTTTTTGAAGAGTTCAACAAAGCCTTTTCCTCGCTGCGGCGCTGAGTTAATTAGAAACACGAGAATTTTATGTTGTCGAAAAGAATTTTGCCTTGTTTGGATGTGAAAGCTGGCCGCGTGGTCAAAGGTGTCAATTTTGTCAACCTTAAGGATGCTGGCGATCCGGTGGAAATGGCTCAGGTATACAATGATGCGGGTGCTGACGAGTTGGTATTTCTGGACATTACGGCGACTCACGAAGACCGGAACATTATGATTGATGTGGTGTACCGAACTGCCGATCGAGTATTTATCCCTTTGACGGTGGGTGGTGGCATCCAATCCTTGGACACCATTAAAAGTTTGTTGAGGGCGGGCGCTGATAAGGTAAGTATTAATTCAGCGGCAGTGAGGGATCCGAGTTTGATTGACAAAGCGAGCGATCGATTTGGCAATCAATGTATTGTACTGGCGATCGACGCTCGCAAACGCCAAGATGCGGACAATCCCGGTTGGGACGTGTACGTGCGCGGAGGGCGTGAAAATACAGGCTTAGATGCGATCGTTTGGGCTAAGGAAGCCTCCAAGCGCGGCGCCGGCGAAATTTTAGTAACAAGCATGGACTCTGACGGCACTCAAGCCGGTTACGACTTGTCATTAACCCGCAGCATCGCCGAAGTTGTAGAAATTCCCGTGATTGCTTCCGGCGGCGCCGGCAACTGTCACCACATCTACGAAGCCGTGACGGAAGGCAAAGCAGAAGCAGCCTTGCTGGCTTCCCTGCTGCACTACGGGCAACTTAGCGTCGGAGAAATTAAGACTTATCTAGCAAAATGTCAAGTTCCCGTGCGGCAACAGTAGTTCTTTGCATCAGCAAGATTGGTAACAGGCTTTCTGGCCTGTTCCATATCAGCAATAGGCTTTCTAGCCTGTTCCACGATAATTACCAGAAAGAATTGGTTGAAACCCGGAACCCTTTGAGCGAGAAATTAAAATCAGACTATTCATTACTGCAATCCTTTTCCCTCTTTCTTATAGGTAGAGGTCGCTCTCCCATGGTCAACTGTCAACTGTCAACTGTCAACTGTTGAAATTTTATTCTCGGGTGGGCAAGATAACTCACCCGAAGTCGATCGTTATTACAAATAGTGCCTAATGTGATGTGAATTTAACAGCAGAATTTTGTTGATTTTCCCTTCAGATAACAGTTCACGAAAAGCATACAGCCAAAGACAAGCTGAAAACTCATACGCGATCGTTCATTCCCAATCTAAAATCTAAAATCTAAAATCTAAAATCCTATGACTTCCGGTGATGTACCATACTCATCTATCGGAAGACACAAAGCCCAAATATTCCCTGAGAAAGATTTCACCACCCCGTTTTTTAAGCTAAATATTATATATTAGCTCAATTTAACTGATTGCCACTGCTAAATTAAGTGGCTTTTATCAAGCTTGAGTTAAAGATTGTGCAGAATTTGAGTTGAACTCAGCCTGTCAACAATCTCAACAATCAAAACTTCTAAATACGGAGAAATTTTGTATGTCTTTTATCAGCTTTAACCTCCCAGTCAAGCGTTTAGTTCGCAGTTTAATAGCTGTTTGTTTTTGTGCATTGATGTTTGTTTCTAATGCTTTCCCAGCTTTTGCCGTTACCAGCAGCCCCACGAAAGGTGAAGCTCAACTTTTGGGGATTGAGAAAGAAGCTCAAAAAGCTGTTTTGAAAGACCCGATGTCTCTGGAAGAAACTCAGAAAAAAGCTAATGAAGGGATTAATGAAGTTCAGGGAGATGCTGACAGCGAGAAGATGAAAAATCCTTCTAATACAAAGGCTACATCCTTTGAGCAACAAGTCAAAAAAGCTGTCAGCAAAATCAAAGACTAATTACGCAGCTATCAGCATAAAAAAGTAGGGACACGGCAGTGCTGTGTCCTTGTAGCTTTTGTGTCCGAACTTAATTTATACAATTTTTTTGGCAAAATTCATGCAACAGCCTTCGGTAGGGTGTGTCGCCATCAACCATCTTAAATAAAGAGCGATAATCTAATAGCGACGCACCTGGCAGCTTCAATGACCAGAGAAGCAACCCTCGGTTTCACTCCGCCCAAAACTTTTCTTGTAAGAATCTTTTTTATAAAGGGTATTAGCTTTAGTTTTAAGAATTGGTATCAGATCGTGTCCGGTCAGTGACTTGCAATAAAAACGCTTTGTAGTAAGCACTTTAGTCCACATCCATCCAAGAAGTAAAGTCCTTACTACAAACAAATTGTATAGGTTTGTAGTGTGGACTTTAGTCCGCATCCAGCCGAGGAATTGCATTCCTAACGATCGAACAAATTGTATCGGTTTGTAGTGAGTGAGAACTTTAGTTCAATACACTTGGTTTAACACCATCCTCAAGGCGAAACAATATGAAAAATAGATACGCAGATTGCTTTTCTACAGAGCGCGAAAGCTAACTTCCCTCGCAATAAAAACTTCTAACTGAACCGTATTGGACTTTAGTCAAGCGTAATGGATGCGGACTAAAGTCCTCACTACAAACCAAGATGGATGCGGACTAAAGTCCTCACTACTAACCAAGATGGATGCGGACTAAAGTCCTCACTACTAACCAAGATGGATGCGGACTAAAGTCCTCACTACTAACCAAGATGGATGCGGACTAAAGTCCTCACTAC
>NZ_JAHRFA010000017.1:16156-36997 GCF_020883045.1 Microcoleus sp. CAWBG58
ATGCGGACTAAAGTCCTCACTACAAACCAAGATGGATGCGGACTAAAGTCCTCACTACTAACCAAGATGGATGCGGACTAAAGTCCTCACTACTAACCAAGATGGATGCGGACTAAAGTCCTCACTACTAACCAAATTGTAATTGATGGATGCGGATATGATATCAGATAGAATAATACAGTGGAAATGATTTGGCATCTTTTGGCTTGACGAAGACTCTTTGCTGCGGCTGCAACTGCAAGTTATCGAATCTTTCTCTCGTCAAATTAGCATTGACTACTTGACCGTCATCTAAGGTTAATTCTACCTGGACTTCCCATCCCAAATGAATCAAGCGACTGATTCTTGCAGGCACTGTTGCACTATTTTCGGTAGTTTCAATTACTACGTCGTGAGGGCGCAAGAATATCTCTGGGTTGGCGGAGTCAAAGCCGTTGTCTTGAAACATTCTCGAACTGCTGGGCAAGACATTCACGGGCCCGATAAAACTCATGACGAAGGCACTTGCTGGATGATCGTATATTTCTGCGGGCGTGCCTACTTGTTCGATTTTACCTTTATTCATTACTGTAATTCGATCGGCAACTTCCATCGCTTCTTCTTGGTCGTGCGTCACAAAGACTGTGGTAACGTGCACTTCGTCGTGGAGTCTTCGCAACCAAGCGCGCAAGTCTTTGCGGACTTTGGCATCGAGAGCTCCAAAAGGTTCGTCTAGCAGCAATACTTTTGGTTCGACAGCTAGGGCTCTGGCAAGGGCTACCCGCTGACGCTGGCCTCCTGAAAGTTGCGACGGGTATCTATCGCCCAATCCTCCCAATTGAACTAAATTTAACAATTCTTCTACGCGAGATTTGACTTTTGGCGGTGGAGTTTTCTGAATTTCCATGCCGAAAGCGATGTTTTTTCGCACTGTCATGTGCTTGAATAGCGCGTAGTGCTGAAAGACAAATCCAATTTTGCGGTCTTGGACGCTAGTATTGGTGGCATCTTGGCCTGTCAGCCAGATTTTGCCGGAGTCGGGCATTTCTAAACCTGCAATCAGTCGCAGCAGCGTAGACTTACCTGAACCAGACGGGCCCAGCAGTGCAACTAGAGAACCTGATTCAATTTTCAAGCTGACTCGATCGAGTGCTTGGAAACTGCCAAACTGTTTTGATACGTCTTCTACAACTATTCCCATAGGAAATTCGGCAACGGATGAGTGTAATGGATTTAACGGATGTTGAGCTTTGAGGTTCGAGGAAAGAGCGAAAAAAGTTAATCCCCGGTTTATGGATAGATTTATGTAAGATTTTATAGCACGATCGCACATCCGTTGCTTAATTTTAGGGTTTTGGCGATCGCACATCGGTTTTTAGATTGGAGATTTTAGATTTGAGATTTACTTGCAGCGCAGTGAATTTGGAACATTGAATAGGAGTCTGAACTTTTGGCCTCTCTACCACAGCCCTGAGAAGCTTTGTCTTCGTTTTTGGGCGGTGTCAAACACCGGAAAATTCACAAAAATCCACGTCTATAACAAAACAACACAATTATTTGCCACCAAAGTTGGCGTTTGGTACTACAATGCAGCAAAAGTTCAAGCGTTTTTGACTTCAAAGGCTGAGGGGATAAAGGAAAATGGGAGATGTTAGACCTGTGCCTGTAGGCATAGTTGGCGCTTCAGGTTATGGCGGCGTACAACTGGTGCGGCTGCTGGCGGATCACCCAGCGGCAGAAGTAGTGTATTTAGGCGGGGATAGCAGTGCGGGAAAACCTTTTTCCAGCCTTTATCCGCATCTGACTAACTGCGTTGATTTGACTGTAGAGGCGATCGACCTAGATAAAATAGCTGCAAAATGTGAAGTTGTGTTTCTGTCGCTGCCGAACGGTTTGGCTTGCCAAATGGCACCGACGCTAATTGAAGGCGGCTGCAAAGTCTTGGATTTGTCGGCTGATTACAGATTTGAAAATCTGGACACTTATAAAGCTTGGTACGGCGGCGAGCGATCGGACTCTACTTTAGCTGCAACGGCTGTTTACGGTTTGCCAGAATTGTATCGCGATCGCATTAAAAACGCTCAATTAGTAGGCTGTGCCGGCTGTTACGTCACGGCTAGTTTATTAGCCCTGGCACCTTTACTCAAACAAGGTCTGATTGTGCCAGAAACAGCAATTATCGACGCCAAATCAGGATCTTCGGGAGGGGGCCGCAAAGCCGAAGTTAATCTGTTGTTGGCAGAAGCTGACAATTCCATAGGCGCTTACGGCGTTGCCCGCCACCGCCACACCCCAGAAATTGAGCAAGTTTGCAGCGATTTAGCGGGACAAGATATCAAAGTCCAATTTACTCCCCACCTGATGCCGATGGTGCGGGGAATTCTGGCAACTGTTTACGCAAATTTGCGCGATCCGGGATTGGTGCGGGAAGATTTAATTACCATTTTCACCGCTTTTTACCGCAATTCTCCTTTGGTAAAAGTGTTGCCTGCTGGGGTTTATCCGCAATCTAAATGGGCTTGCGGCACGAATCTTTGTTACATTGGCGTGGAAGTAGATCCGCGTACCGATCGGGTAATTGTGATGTCGGCGATCGACAATTTAATTAAAGGTCAAGCCGGTCAAGGCATCCAGTGCATGAATTTGATGATGGGCTGGGAAGAAACTTTGGGTTTGCCTCAATTGGCTTTCTATCCGTGATTATTGGAAATTGGGATTAGTGTCAACTTAAGGTTGAAACCATTGATAAATCTCGTTTGTCGCTGAGGCCCGATCCCCCTAAATCCCCCTTAAGAAGGGGGACTTTGAATGCTTCTTGTCCCCCCCTTTTTAAGGGGGGTTAGGGGGGATCTAGACTTTGATACCAACAAGAGAAACGATCGGTGAATCCTTCTTGTCCCCCCCTTTTTAAGGGGGGTTAGGGGGGATCTAGACTTTGATAGCAACAAGAGAGACGATCGGTGAATCCTTCTTGTCCCCCCCTTTTTAAGGGGGGTTAGGGGGGATCTAGACTTTGATAGCAACAAGAGAGACGATCGGTGAATGCTTCTTGTCCCCCCCTTTTTAAGGGGGGTTAGGGGGGATCTAGACTTTGAGACCAACAAGAGAGACGATCGGTGAATGCTTCTTGTCCCCCCCTTTTTAAGGGGGGTTAGGGGGGATCTAGACTTTGAGACCAACAAGAGAGACGATCGGTTTGAGTTAAGTTGTCACCAAGGTGTAAAGCCTGGGAACGAGGATTACCGATTACCAAGTTTTATTTTGGCCCGTAACCGATCGTACCTGCATAAATTGCCCGATCGCCCAGTTCGTCCTCAATCCGCAACAAACGGTTATACTTAGCAACCCGTTCGCTGCGACACAGAGAACCAGTCTTGATTTGACCGGCGCGAGTCGCTACCGCTAAATCAGCAATTGTAGTATCTTCAGTTTCACCCGAACGGTGGCTGATTACCGATCGATAGCTGTTGCGCTTCCCGAGGTCGATCGTATCCAAAGTCTCTGTCAAAGAACCAATTTGATTCAGCTTAATCAAAATCGAATTGCTAGCTTTCAAATCAATCCCTTTTTGCAAGCGCGTGCGATTGGTAACAAACAAATCGTCACCCACCAACTGAACCTTGCTACCCATTTTCTGAGTTAGCGCCACCCAACTATCCCAATCGTCTTCGTGCAAACCATCTTCAATGGAAACGATCGGATATTGACCGACTAAACCCTCCAAATAATCGATTAATTCGGTAGGCGAATGAGCAACACCGTCGTAGGTGTACTTCCCATCTTTGTAAAATTCGCTAGCAGCCACATCCAAAGCCAAAGCAACTTGTTCCCCAGGTTTGTAACCAGCTTTTTCAATTGCCATCACCAACAAATCCAAAGCTTCCTGATTGGAACCCAAATTAGGAGCAAAACCGCCTTCATCGCCAACACCAGTCAGCAAATTTTTGTCTTTTAAGACTTTAGCGAGACTAGCAAATACTTCTGCACCCCAGCGCAAAGCTTCCTTAAAAGAAGGCGCTCCCACAGGTACAATCATAAACTCTTGAATGTCTACGTTGTTGTCCGCGTGCGAACCACCGTTGATGACGTTCATCAAAGGCACGGGTAAAACGTTAGCTAAAGCGCCACCCAAGTAGCGGTAAAGGGGTATTTGTAAAGTCTCGGCCGCTGCCTTTGCTGTGGCTAGGGAGACTCCGAGAATGGCATTAGCGCCCAGATTAGACTTGTTGGGGGAACCGTCCAAGTCAATCATGGTTCGATCGATTAATGGTTGGTCGATCGCATCCAGATTAGCCAAAGCGGGAGCAATTTTGTGTTCGACGTTAGCAACCGCTTTCAAAACTCCCTTACCACCGTAGCGGCTTTTGTCATCATCGCGGAGTTCGTGGGCTTCAAAAGAGCCTGTAGACGCCCCGCTGGGCACTTGGGCGAGTCCAACAACACCATTGGCTAGATACACTTCAGCTTCGATGGTAGGGCGGCCGCGGGAGTCGAGGATTTCTCTGGCTTTGATAGATTCGATCGCAGTGTCTTGCATATTAACGATTCCTGACTTTGCTCGAGGTTTGATGACATTTGGCAGTCTGTCGGTTCTCCCACACTGACTGCTGACGGGTAATAGAGTACGCGATCCCGACAATGATTCACACAGAGTTCAAAATATTTGCGGATTTGAGCAATATCTAAGGATCCCAAATTAAATAATTTACACTCTTGAAAGTGGGATGGGCGTCCCGCCCGTCCAGAGAGCACGGGCGGGACGCCCATCCCACAATAATCATCAAACCGTAAGTTATTTAATTCTCATTCCTAAGTGTCAATAAGCTGTGCTTGTTGAATGCTGGTGGTAATTTTGACAGTCAACTGATTTGTTTAACCGCAGATTCACGCACATTGGTTAATTGGAACATTTATTAAAATTAGAGTGTCTAGTTAAAGTTAATGTCAATTAGGGAAAACTTAGATGTTAGAAACAAATCTGGGAACAGTGAAAGCCTCAGCTAACAATTCCGATCGCATTATTCCCGATCCACCCAATATCAGATTGTTAACAGGGCCATTAAATCCCGGAAGCGATCCCAACTTTTTTGACCTTACTCCCAATAACGATACAGTTCAATTAGCCAACGGAATTCTCCGCAACACTCCCGGAGGTTTGCGAGCCTTAGCCGGCGACGATTTTGTGCGAGGTTCAGGTGGTGCGGAACTGATGAATGGCAATGGCGGCAGAGATACTTTAATCGGAGCTTGTGGTAACGATACTATTCGCGGCGGTCAAGATTTTGACATACTGTACGGAGAATGTGGCAACGATATTCTCAGCGGCAATCAAGGCAATGACGTAGCCTATGGCGGCACGGGAAATGATTTTGTTAGAGGCGGTCAAGGGAATGATGTTTTAGTCGGAGAAAGTGGCAACGATACTCTGATTGGTGATGCTGGAGTCGATCGCCTTTGGGGACAAGAAGGCGCAGATTTGTTTGTCATCAGAAGAGAAGCCGGAGCAACTTCGGGAGCATTTGGTTCCGATCAACCCCCTCCAGCAGGGACTTTTCCTTCTAATGTAGAACAAGTGCCAGCAGATTTTATTCTCGATTACAATCCCGCCCAAGGAGATGTCATTGGATTGGCTGGAGGGTTAACCCGAAATGATATTGTTTTAACCGAAAAGTTTATCACAATTGGTGATGCCAGAGATTACGGTACCAGCGGGCCTATTCCTCCGGGAACCATTACAACTCTTGAGTTTAGAGTTTTAAATACGAAGGCGACGGTGATTCGGGAAGCTAGCACCGGCAATATCTTGGGTTTGGTGAAGGATGTTTCGCCGAGTCAAATTCAGTTTACCTCTGTGTCTGATAGCGCGATCGCCCTTGGGTAATCCTCCTAGGTTTGGAATGAGGACTTCAGTCCTTAGAGAGGACTAAAGTCCTTACTACAAACAATTTTTCCAACAATCAACTACAAAAAGCTCAAATGTTAGAAACAAATATCGGACAACTTAGAGCAGCTTCAGAAAACCCAGACCCAATTATTCCCGATCGCCCCAACATCAGATTAGTAAATGCGCCGTTCAATCCCGGTAGTGACCCCAACTTTTTTTACCTAACTCCCAATGGCGATGTTGCCCAATTAGCCCAAGGACTTTTATCAAATACTCCCGGCGGGTTACTAGCCTTAGCAGGCGACGATTTTGTCAGAGGTTCCGAGGATGCAGAAATAATCAATGGCAATGCTGGCTTTGATACTTTAATCGGAGGTTTAGGCAATGATACTCTTCGGGGCGGTAAAGATTTTGACATTATTTACGGAGAAGGTGGTAACGACTTAATTAACGGTAATCAAGGTATTGATATAGCCTATGGAGGCATGGGTAATGACTTTCTCAGAGGCGGTCAAGGGAATGATGCTTTAATAGGAGAAAGTGGTAATGATACTCTGATTGGTGATGTGGGAATCGATCGCCTTTGGGGACAAGAAGGCGCAGATTTGTTTATCATCCGTAGAGAAGCCGGAGCAACTTCGGGAGCATTTGGTTCCGATCAACCGCCTCCAACAGGAATTTTTTCCTTTAATACAGAAGAAGTACCAGCAGATTTTATTCTCGATTACAATCGGGCCCAAGGAGATGTAATTGGACTGGCGGGAGGACTGACGCGAAACGATATTGTTTTGACTGAAAAGTTCATGACAATTGGTGACGCCAGAATGTACGATAGCAAGGGGCCCGTCCGTCCGGGAATGCCTCAAACGGCTGATTTTCAAATCTTAAACACGAAGGCGACGGTGATTCGGGAAGCTAGCACCGGCAATATCTTGGGTTTAGTAAAAGATGTTTCGCCGAGTCAAATTCAGTTTATCTCTGTGTCGGATAGTGCGATCGCCCTTGGATAGGATTTGTGAAAAAATCCGGTTTCTTAGATGACACGCTGGTGGTTAGAAACCGGGTTTTTGCGATCGCAATTTTTACTCAAATTCTAGTATTGTAGGGTGCGTCAGCTCGATCACCCCAAAAGCTAAGGGAAATGCTGCGGGCTGACGCACCCTACAGCCTTAGATGACGCGCGAGGGGTCAGAAACCGGGTTTTTGCGAGAATACTTTCTTAGACGTTAGTTTTGGGGAAATTTGCTATGATAGTTTGGGCGATCGCACTATTCTATATTTCGTAAATTACCAGCTATGAACATTCAGTTGGTTGACTCCTTAATTCAAGTCATTGAGTCGCTGACACCTGAAGAGAGTTTGCTCTTCCAAGAAAGACTCTCGGCTAGGGCGATTCAAAGTACGCCTGGAGTGTGTGGAGGATATGCCCGAATTCGCAACACTCGCATTCCTGTTTGGACGCTGGTTTCACTTCACCAACAGGGGGCTGATGAGGCGGAGTTACTTCACAATTATCCGGGTTTGTCGGGTTTCGATCTAGAAAATGCTTGGCGTTATTACGATCGCCACCGTGACGAAATCGATCGCATCATAGTATCTCATCAAACCGATGATTAAAAGGGTGAGGCTATATTAATAGTGTAGATTTTGCGATCGCAATGGTCGAGCATTTGCGAAGTTTTGACTGTGATGTTTTAACTTCCTATGATGCCGGTCAATCGAATCAAGGGATTCCTGATGACGAGGTGCTGCGGTTTGCTACAGCACAAAATCGGGCGGTAATTACCTTCAATCGCGATGATTTTGTGGCCTTACACCGTCGAGGCGAAAGCCATGCAGGCATTATTGTGTGTAAAGACGATCGAGATTACCTGGGACAAGTTACTATTCTTCATGCCTATCTTCAGGAGGTTGATTCGCTGTGCGATCGGCTAATTCGCATCAAAAAGCAGAATCAGCGTGGGTTGAGTCATCCAGTTTTTGTGGTTCAAGAGTACGTGCGGTAATTTATTAAATTTTGACGCGCGGGTGGTTAGAAACCGGGTTTTTCCGAAAATTTTTGGTGACACCGCAGAAACTCAAAAAAACCCGGTTTCTGAGATTTCTCGCGGGTGGCAAGAAACCGGGTTTTTCCGAAAATTGTTGATAACAGCGTAGAAAATCCCAAAAACCCGGTTTCTTAGATTGCGCGCGGGTGGCCAGAAACCGGGTTTTTCCGAAAATTGTTGGTGACAGCGTAGAAACTCAAAAAAACCCGGTTTCTTAGATTCTCGCGGGTGGTTAGAAACCGGGTTTTTCCGAAAATTGTTGATAACAGCGTAGAAAATCCCAAAAACCCGGTTTCTTAGATGACTCGTGGGTGGCCAGAAACCGGGTTTTTCCGAAAATTGTTGATAACAGCGTAGAAACTCAAAAAAACCCGGTTTCTTAGATGACTCGTGGGTGGCCAGAAACCGGGTTTTTCCGAAAATTGTTGATAACAGCGTAGAAACTCAAAAAAACCCGGTTTCTTAGATGACTCGCGGGTGGCCAGAAACCGGGTTTTTCCGAAAATTGTTGGTGACAGCGCAGAAACTCCAAAAAACCCGGTTTCTGAGATTGCGCGCGGGTGGCCAGAAACCGGGTTTTTCCGAGAATTGTTGGTGACAGCGTAGAAACTCCAAAAAACCCGGTTTCTTAGATGACTCGTGGGTGGCCAGAAACCGGGTTTTTCCGAAAATTGTTGGTGACAGCGTAGAAACTCCAAAAAACCCGGTTTCTTAGATGACTCGTGGGTGGCCAGAAACCGGGTTTTTACGACAATTGTTGATAACAGCGTAGAAAATCAAAAAAACCCGGTTTCTGAGATTGCGGTGCACGGGAAACTCCCACCCAGCAAAAAATCCTGTCACAATCAAATGAAGACTACCGACAAAGCATATGACGAAAGAGGAATTGTTGCAGTTAATCGACAAAGCCGCTTCGGAGGGCTGGACAAAATTGGATTTGGCAGGGTTGGAGTTGAAGGAATTGCCGACGGAGATCGCCCAACTGTCCAATCTGACACTGCTTGTCCTCCATAGCAATCAGATTACCGTCATCCCAGAGGCGATCGGGCAATTGTCGAATCTGACAGGGCTTGACCTCCATAGCAATCAGATTACCGTCATCCCAGAGGCGATCGGGCAACTGTCGAATCTGACATGGCTTGACCTCCGTGACAATCAGATTACCGTCATCCCAGAGGCGATCGGGCAATTGTCGAATCTGACAGGGCTTGACCTCAGTGACAATCAGATTACCGTCATCCCAGAGGCGATCGGGCAACTGTCGAATCTGAGACGGCTTCTCCTCAGTAGCAATCAGATTACCCAAATCCCAAAGGCGATCGGGCAACTGTCGAATCTGACATGGCTTGACTTCCGTGACAATCAGATTACCGTCATCCCAGAGGCGATCGGGCAATTGTCGAATCTGACATGGCTTTACCTAAGTAACAATCAGATTAGCGTCATCCCAGAGGCGATCGGCCAACTGTCGAATCTGACATGGCTTTACCTAAGTAACAATCAGATTACCTCCATCCCGGAGGCGATCGCCCAACTGTCGAATCTGACATGGCTTGACCTCCATAGCAATCAGATTACCGTCATCCCAGAGGCGATTCGTGGCATAGAAAAGCTGGAAAAACTGAAGTTGCACGGAAATCCGCTCCCGATTCCTCCCGAAATCCTCCAAGGCGATTTGCGTACCATCCTCGACTTCTACTTCCAAACCCGCAATCCCGACGACACCGAAGAACTCTACGAAGCCAAACTCCTCATCGTCGGCGAAGGCGAAGCCGGAAAAACCACCCTCGCTCAAAAACTCCTCAACCCCGACTACCAACTCCAAGAGCAACAACCCTCCACCGAAGGCATCGATGTCAGCCGCTGGGAATTCCCACACAACGGCAAAACCTTCCGCGTCCACATCTGGGATTTCGGCGGACAGGAAATCTACCACGCCACGCACCAATTCTTCCTCACCGAACGTTCCCTCTACATTCTGCTAGTCGATAACCGCCGCGAAAACCCCAACCTCTGCTACTGGCTGAACATCATCGAACTCCTCAGCAGCGCCAGTCCCGTCCTCCTCGTCCACAACGAAAAACAAGACCGGCGCTGCGAAATCAACGTCTCCCAACTGCGCGGCGACTTTGCCAACTTAAAAGAATCCCTTAACACCAACCTCGCCGACAATCGCGGACTCGATGAACTGCAACGCTACCTGCAAAAAAACATCACTAACCTCGACCACATTGGCATACCCATTCCCAAGTCCTGGGCAAACGTCCGCCACTTCCTGGAAAACTACGCCCAACGCAAAACCCGCATCCACGGGCATGAGTTCTACGACATCTGTGCCAAGCAAGGCTTTGACAAGTCCGACAAACTCGCCATGCTAGGTGTGAGCAAGTATCTGCACGACCTTGGGATTATCCTGCACTTCCAAAAAGACCCCATCCTCAAGCATCTGGTCATCTTGCGTCCCGAATGGGCAACCAACGCCGTTTACAAAGTCACCGACAACGAACAAGTCATCGCCAATTACGGACACTTCACTGACGCAAACCTCAGCGAAATCTGGCGTGACGAAGAATACGACGACCTCCACGATGAGCTACTCCAGCTCATGAAAAGCTTTAAAATCTGCTACGAAATCGGCAAATCGGGAAACTACATCGCTCCGCAACGCCTCCCCCTCGAACCGCCCGACTACGACTGGGACGATACCGACAACCTAATCGTGCGCTACGAATACGAGTTCATGCCCAAAGGCATCATCACCAGGCTGATTGTAGAAATGCACGGCTTGATTTGCCGGATAAATATTACCGATATTGTCTGGCGTGACGGCGTTATTCTCACCGACAACTACGCCACAGCCGAAGTCATCGAGAACTATCATCAACGAGAAATCCGCATCCGCGTATTTGGAACCCAGAAAAAATCCTTATTAGACAGAATCCGCCACGAACTCTGGAAAATTCATGCTACTTATGATAAACGCCTAAAATATCAAGAATTCATCCCTTGCAATTGTTCCCAATGCAAAGGCAGCCAAAATCCTCATCTCTATGCCTTTGATAACTTGCGCCGCCGTTTGGACAATCGCAAGTACACAGTGGAATGTGAAATATCCTACGACAATGTAAATGTGCGGGGCTTAATGGACGATTTCCCAGACTATTCCCGCCAATGGGAACAAGAGCGACTTTCTGGAATCGATCGCTCCGATCCGGTAGATTATTCTAGATATCGTTCCAGTCCTCAACAAAATATTCACGTCACCATCAGCCCCCACATGAATCAAGATTCTTCCCAAACCAACAACTTGCAAGGTGCACAAATCGGCAGCATCGCGATCGCAAAGGAAGTAAAAGACAGCGCCCAACAAACAGCCTCTGGTGGCATTCACATCAATAACGCCAATACGGCGGAAATTCTGAAACTGATTGCATCGATGCGTCAAACCGCAGCACAATTTCCTGAAGACGAACGCGAAGAAGTGTTGACGGAAATTGACAATGTGGAAGGACAACTAAACAAACCCGCAGACAAGCGCAATCTGAAACTGATTGCTAAAAAATTGGGTGCGATTTTGGCGATCGCCGGGAGTATTGCTGGCCCGATCGCAAATATGGCCGATTTTACCAACAATGTCACCGATTTAGCCGAAAAAGCCGGTGTGGAAATGCCGATGCGATCGGCAAACTAAACTATTTAAAATTTCAGCGATATTGTATTGTAGATGATGCGCGGATGACCAGAAACCGGGTTTTTACGAAAATTGTTGGTGACAGCGCAGAAACTCAAAAAAACCCGGTTTCTTAGATTCTCGCGGGTGGCTCAGAAACCGGGTTTTTACGAAAATTGTTGGTGACAGCACAGAAACTCAAAAAAACCCGGTTTCTTAGATGGTCGCGAGGGGCAGAAACCGGGTTTTTACCAAAATTGTTGGTAACAGTCATAGAAACGCATAAAAACCCGGTTTCTTCGATTGCGGGTGGGCAGAAACTGGGTTTTTATGGACTCGTATCGAGAGGCTTTTTAAGTTTCAGCTTAACATTAGTTCCCTTTTTCAGGACAACTTCACCACCGGGACTAGACAAAACATAAGCCGCTGCTGCTCCACCTCCAGCTACAGCACCCTGCTTGAAGTTCGCTTTATCACCGAGGAATTTACCGGCCACTGCTCCAGCTAAAATAATGCCAGCATTCTGAACAAACTTGCCTTTTGTTTTTGTTTCTACCTGAGTATTGACTAAGGTAACATCAAGGGGAGCGGCTGCACCATTTGCGAGTTTAATGTCATCAAAAACTAGATGCAACTTAGCTTTTTTACCTCTAGCTGCTTTGACAACATCTTCCAGATGTCCCTGAATTACGGCATCTTTAAGAACTTTATTACCTCCTTTGACTCGCAGAGTAAAACGATCGTTGTTGCGATTTTTACCTGTGGACAAATCTTGTTGCAGAATCGTATCAAAACTGGTTCCAGCAGGGACGGCTGCTGCCTGACTTTTCAGTTTACCGGAAGTAGCGCTGCTTTGGTTGGCCGGAGAATCAGTTTTGCCGATCGGCTCGCTTGAGTTCTGACAAGCAACAGTGTTACTCAGTAATACGGCACCGAGTAGTAAGGGGATTAACTTTTTCATCGTTGGTTTCTCCAATTCGATAGGCTATCAGAATCAGATTAGCCTAAAAGCCAACGCTAGCATAAAGGAAGCGATATCTTACTACATTTTGGGCGATCGCCAACCATACATGACTATTTATTTTTGACTGACAAATGCTTCTATCCTATATACAGCAGGGGATTTAGACTGCGTAACTACCGCGATAGAGAGTGAGTTCCGGTTAAGATTGCCAAAAATCTGCCACATCATATCCCATTTCGCCGAGCATTTGCCGCAACAGAGGCAAACTCAAGCCGATTACATTGGTATGACAGCCTTCGATTTTTTCCACAAAAAAGCCGCCTTTGCCTTCGAGTGCAAAACAGCCTGCACAGGCGAGGGGTTCTCCCGTAGCGACGTAGGCTGCAATTTGACGCGAGGTAACTTCGGCAAAATAAACTTTTGTAACTTGACAGCGAATGAGCGATCGATCCATTGCCTCATCAAAGTTATCAAATCTCGTATCAATTAAAGCATGACCCGTATAAAGTTCGCCAACTTTACCGCGCATTTTTTGCCAGCGCGAGATTGCTTCGTCGGCATCCTTGGGTTTGCCGTGAATTTCACCATCAATGACCAAAATTGAATCGCATCCCAACACTAAACACGCTTTGGGATTTGGGATTTGCGGGTGAGAATTAGCCAGCAAAAAACTAGCTACAGCGTCAGCTTTGCCCTCTGCTAAAACCTGCACTAATTTAGTAGCATCCCTCATTTTTATTTGCCCTTCATCAAAGTCGCTGGGGCAAATCACAGCTTGAATGCCTGCATTGCTTAGCAGGCTGCGGCGCGCCGGGGAAGCTGAAGCTAATACAAAAGTTGGAGTCTTCATAATTGATCGGGAAGAAGTCATTGAGCATCGGGCATCGGGCATGGGGCAAAGAGGGCATCGGGCATTAGTTATTTTTGCTATATTTTTTGCTATATTTTTTTTCTTATATTTGGTGTTATTTATTGGTTAGTTAGTTGGTGGTTATTTGTTATTTGTTATTTATCGTTGGTTAGTCGTTAGTGATAATAACGACTAACCAGTAACAAATAAACTATGGGCAATGCCCAATGCCCAATGCCCAATTCCCAATTCCCTAATAAACAGAGAAAGATTTAACAACTTTCTCAAAAGCTTCTTTGACTTTCGGCCAACGTTCTTCGGTAGTGGAAACGTTCAGCGTAAATAGTTTGCCGCGGCTGACTGCTACGCTGGCTAAGTTGTGCCGTTGTTGGTTTGGAAGCTTGACGGCGTATTCTAAAATGTAATAGTTTTTCGATCGCGATTCGCGACTTCCTGCATTGACTAATTCAGCTTCGCGGCCGGAATCAGCCGGAGCGATCGCACTTTTGCTAAGCTTGTATCCCACATCCGTTGGCGTGCCCAAATCTGCGAGAGTTTTGTTCCCAGCCACTGGACTGATGACCACGCTGACATTTTCGGTTTGCTGAATTAAATCGCGGAACACCACATCGGGCCCGTCAGAAACTGCGATCGGCAGCCAGCCGTTAGGATAAAGAAATTGATAGCCGTCGCCAGTATCAACGTAGCTTTTGAGCCCGGTAGCTACAGACACACAACCCGTCAAGCTGAGAGAGAAAACCACCAGAAGTATTGCTGCAATTCGTTTGAGCATTATTTTTACAAGTACCGTAACACTAAAATATTTAATTTAAATTGTCTCATCAAACCTTGCAAAAATAGTTAAGCTATGGATCGCCAATTGTGTATTGCTGGCAAGCCATAGCCGTACAGTTTAATTTTAAACAAAGTTATTACAGGTTAGTTAGCCAGCTAATCAGTCCGTGCTTGGTAGAAACTTCTAAAGCCAAGAGAGAAACAAAACCAATCATGGCAAGGCGGCCGTTCAAGCGTTCTGCGTAGGGTGTAAAGCCTGTGCGGGCTTCATCGTCAATGTATACTTTGGGCTCGATCGCAAAATTGTTCATTTTACCGTCGTTGTCAAGTAGTAAGCCTCTGTCAGCCATGTCAGTGTCCTAAGTTGTTTTTGGTGTAATGTAAACTAATGTAACAGACTTATGAAGAGATGTAAAGGATTATGAGTTTTTTTTTCAAAGTCGCGACTCAGATACCAGTTTCCCCCAAAAATCCAACGGGCTGACAAGCTCGAAACCCCTATAGAATAAGTAATTCCCAACCTAAAATCTCAAATCTTAAATTTCAAATGGTATGACTCTAGGCAGTAGACTCATGCTCCCGGAGGGGGGAGGATAGAGTTGACAGGTGCAAAAGTCGATGGTGTGGCAAATCCCAGTCTGGGTTTGACGAAAATAGTGGAAGAATGGAGGAAAAATTTATGCGGGCCAGTCTGGAAATGCGGTGGTTTTATAGCGGTGCGCTGCCAAAACCGATCGGGCAATGGTTTGGAAGCGAGAGTCTGGGCGGGTATCTATCCCCGCCTGAAGAGCGAGAAGATTTATATTTGCTGATACCTAGTTGCGACTACTTGGGAGTAAAACTGCGCGGGAAAAATTTACAAGTAAAGTGGCGGCAGGAAGAATTGGGGGTGATGCACTTCGGCAACCGCTGGGAAGGCAAAGTCGAGAAATGGCTGAAGTGGATATGTGCCGACACGATCGCGCCACTACCGGCGGATATGATGGCAACTGGAAAGTGGGTAAAGGTGAAAAAAAAGCGAGCCCAGCGTCTTTACCAAGTTTCTGCGCCTGGCGTGCTCATGTCTGTGCCTGTCGAAGCCCCAATTCCCCAAGGCTGTATTGTAGAAATTACTCAGTTAAATGTTAACGGTACTGCGTCGTGGACTTTGGGATTTGAAGCGTTTGGTAGCGAAAGTTTTTTGGCCGAAAGTCTGCAAACAGTAGCTAATTGGACTAGCAAGAGTTATCAGGCGCAAAAGTTGAAAGCTGAGGATTCTTCTGGTTATCCGATTTGGTTGGCTGGTAAATAAGGAGGGGGAGAGGGGGAGAGAATTTGAAACTTTTCTTGAAAGCTCTTTTTCTGAATCTGTGGATAGCGATTCAGATATTTCAAGCCCGGATATGTTGAAAAGTCAACAGGATTCGCTTCTCTCCCATTCTCCCTTCTGCGATTCTATCCTTCTCCATTCTCTCATTCTCCTACTCAGACTTATTCGCCAGTCGATCGCCACTTCTAAGAATTTGACAAGCCAAAATCGCTGCCCCAAACCCATTATCAATATTAACGACACCCACACCAGCCGCACAAGAATTGAGCATAGTTAAAAGAGGAGCAATCCCCCCAAAACTCGCGCCGTAACCTACACTTGTCGGCACAGCAATCACCGGACAATCTGCCAAACCCGCAACCACACTCGCCAAGGCACCTTCCATACCAGCAACCGCAATCAACACATCAGCATCATCAATTACGTGCCGGTTGCTAAGCAAGCGGTGAATGCCGGCAACCCCCACATCCCACAAACGCCGCACCCCAAAACCGCAAAGTTCCGCAGTCACAGCCGCCTCTTCCGCCACAGGCAAATCCGCTGTTCCGGCACTGATAATAGTCACAGTACCCGGACGCTGGGGAGTTGGGGATTTCTCAGAAATTGCACAAATTCTGGCTTTTTGGTAGTAGCACAAGTCGGGTATTTTTTGCTGCAATTTCTCGAAAACCTCTGGTTCAATTCGCGTCGCCATCACCGCAGGATTTCGTCCCCGCATCGCCCCGATAATCTCAACAATTTGGTCTGGTGTTTTTCCCGGGCCCCAGATAACTTCAGGAAAACCGGTTCTTAAGGTGCGGTGGTGGTCGATTTTGGCAAAATCGCCGACTTGTTCAAAGTCAAAATGCTTTAATTTGTCCAAAGCTGCGATCGGGCTAACATCGCCGGCCGCCACAGATTCGAGTAATTTCTGTAAAATTTCAGGTTCCATGAACTAATGATATCTTCTGGGTTCAAACAACAACACTTAAGATGGGTTCGTAGTAAGGACTTCAGTCCTTCTTTCTGACGACTCAAGTCCTCATTACTTAAGATGGGTTCGTAGTGAGGACTTTAGTCCTTCTTTCTGACGACTAAAGTCCTCATTACTTTAAGATGGGTTCGTAGTAAGGACTTCAGTCCTTCTTTCTGACGACTAAAGTGCTCATTACTTAAGATGGGTTCGTAGTGAGGACTTTAGTCCTTCTTTCTGACGACTAAAGTCCTCACTACGAACCAATAATGACTATTCAGTAATCTTCTGTTCGTACAAATTCCAGAAAGCACCGCCGAGGGCACTATAGCGAATTCCCGAAATGCGATCGCGCACAGCCTCAAAAGTCAGCGGATTCACCATGTAAATAAACGGCACTTGTTCCGCTATAATCTTTTGCGTCTCTCCATAAAGTTCTTTGCGCTTCGCCTCATCCAGCTCCTGGGACGCCTTCACATACAAGTCATCAATTTTCTGCTCCCAGTCGTAGATTTCCCGGCTCTTAATCGGCGGTTCTCCGGCTTGTGGGCCCTGGTTGAAACTGTGTAAAGTTCCGTTAACAGACCAAATATTGTAGCCGCTGTGGGGTTCAGTACCTCCGGTAAAACCGCCGAGGTAAGTATCCCAATTTTTAGTCAGGCGCAGTTTTTCCACATAAGTGTTAAAACTCAGGAACTGCGTATCAATATCCATCCCTAGTTTACCCAAATCTTGCTTAATTTGCGTTCCCATTTGCTCCCGCACTTTTCTGCCTGCGGCCATCAACAAAGTAAACCGGACTTTGTTGCCATCAGCATCCAACAATTCGCCGTTACTATTATACTTGAATCCGGCACTTAATAGCAACTCTTTCGCTTTTTGCAGGTCGTAATTGTAAGTTTTCAAGCCTTGTTCTGGAGACAAGTAGAACGGACTTTGTGCGGGAATTGGGGAATGCAGCGGCGCGCCAAGTCCGCGATAGATATTGTTAGTCATGGCGTCTCGGTTGATGCCGTAGGCGATCGCCTGCCGAAACTCCTTAGTCGCGAACCAGCGAGACTTAACCGGGTCTACAAACGGCTGATTTTGAGCGTTACGCCCCTTATTCAGATTGAAACCCATAAACACGCTGCCTGTGTCCGGGCCGCCGTTGAATATCGTATATTTGCCGCGTTTTTCCTCCCGTTTCAGCA
The DNA here is from genome assembly GCF_020883045.1 of Microcoleus sp. CAWBG58. Classification (NCBI taxonomy): domain Bacteria; kingdom Bacillati; phylum Cyanobacteriota; class Cyanophyceae; order Oscillatoriales; family Microcoleaceae; genus Microcoleus; species Microcoleus sp. CAWBG58. Next base: position 33,801 of record NZ_JAHRFA010000017.1, read on the forward strand.
GCGGAAACACCTCCGGCTGCACGTCCAGAGTATCCAAATCGCCCGATCGAAAATTCAGCAGTTGATTGTCAGTATTTTCGATAATTTGCCAGACAATTTGCTGGATGTAAGGCTGACTGTTACCCTCTGTATCTTTGCGCCAAAAATATGGATTTCGTTCCAAAACAACGCGCTGGTTGGGAGTATAGCTCAGCATTCGGTATTGGCCGTTACCGACAATTTTTTTGGGGTCAGTATTCGTACCCCAAGTAGACAGGAATTTAGGCTTGCCGTCTGCCTCTGTCTGGGTGGCAGCTTCCTGCAAGATATGAGCTGGTAAAATCGGTATTCCCCCAGCAAATCTAATAAAAGGAGCAAAAGGTTCTGGCACTGAAAATTCAATGCGGCGGCTGTCAATTTTTTTGAGTTTGGGCAATTGACGGCTCATGCCAACCCTCAGAGTATCTTTCAAGCCGCTAGGAATTTTTTCATTGAAATAAATCTTTTCATAGCTGAAGATAATATCATCAGTTGTCATCGGTTCGCCGTCCGACCATTTCAATCCTTCTCGCAGGGTGAAGACAATCTTTTTGCCATCTTTAGAAACTTCCCAGGATTCAGCTAAACCGGGTTCTAGCTTCGATGTCACCCCGTTTTCATTGAGCAATCCCTCGTACATATAGCCAAACACGCTGTATGCAGACTGATTTAGCGGATAGTTAAACGTGGCGGGGCCGCTGGGGGTGGGAACGACGAGTCTGTTTGCTAATTGCGATCGCACTGGAGTGCACGCAGACAGAGTTAAAGCGGCAATTGCAGCCACTAAAATAGCCAACCAGCGGCGCTTTGAATGTAAAATAGGGAAAATTTTCATAATAATTTACCAAGAAATATGGTTTCGCATCAAGGTCGATAGGGGAGGGACCAAATCCTTCATAAAAACAGTGCTGTTAATCTCAACTGTCAACTGTCAACTGTCAACTGTACCACCTGCGTGCAATTATGATTGAGATTGTAGCCACCCGAGAAAGTCTTCAGTACGCGAAAAATACTTGGTTATCCCTACTTCCCGCAAAGCATCTTGAACTGACGCCAGACCAAATTCTTTTGTATTATTGCTCAAAAATACCTTGACTTGATTAGGTTGTAAGTGTGCATGATTCAAAATACAGTTGAGAATTAAATTGTCTGTCGGGTCTTCTTCAATAAAATTTGAATTCAAATTTTCTCGAAGTATTTGTGCTGTTAATTGGATCATTTCTACTTTCGCAACCAACAAATCAAGAGCATTAAAAAGACGTGCATTAATATCATTGAGCAGCCTCTCATTCTCGGTGAGGGCTTCCTCTAAGTGGAAGACAAGAGACTGGGCAGATGGTGAAGTTTTATCTCGCTTTAGCTGACTGATTTGTTTTTGCATTTCACCTAAAAAACGGTTGCGTCGCTTGATCTCGTCTTCTAAAGCTGATAGTGCTTCCATGCAGCAAATATCTGGTATTGCTATGTTGACTGATGTCGGTACACTTAACAACAAGTTATTAGCATCAGGGTCGCGTCCTGTAGCAATGCTCATCAAAAAGTTAGTCTCGATATATAAAATTGCCACCAATTTCTACTCCTGATTTTGTCGTCCCACCTGCTAGCAGTGGTAGCAAACCGATTTGTTCTATCTGTTCTGACGCAGTTGGAATCTCAGACTTCCAATTATAGGCTAAGTCGCGCAGCCATGCTTCAATCAATCTTGTTAGGTATCGCTTAAATATACGCTTGTTGTGAAATTCTGGCTCATAATGGCGAAGTATCTCACCAGTGTTTAGAGAACAAAGAGGTTCAGATAAATTTACTCCATCCCATTTGAAAATCAGAATTTGTTCGGTATCAACAAACATAGCATAAGGAATGAGTGTGCGTTCTTCGGACATTTTTGCCAAGGCAGCTTTCATCCAAGATATCATGCGATCGGCAATCTTCTGCTTGGCTGCTGTTTCTTGATATTGAATAATTTTGACCTCGATTAGCATGATTACCCTATCGTCTTTATCTAAGGCGATGATGTCAACGTCGATTGGGGTTTCGATTTCCAAGTTTTGGACAAGCATAGATTTGACTCCTAAATTAGCGGAAAATTGTCATAACATGACAACTACTTTTTGCCCAGCAAAACTACAGCATAGGCTGCAATTCCTTCCTCTCTCCCCACGGGCCCTAGCTTTTCGTTGGTGGTGGCTTTGATGGCAACTTGGTCTGGTTTTAATTGTAGAACAGCAGAAAGGCGATCGCACATTTGCTTAATATGCGGTTTCAGCTTCGGACGTTCGGCCACAACCACCGAGTCAATATTGCCAATTTCCCAGCCTTTATCTAATATTAACTGATTGACTTGTGCCAGCAACACGAGACTGTCTGCACCTTTCCATTTTGGGTCAGTTGGCGGGAAATAGAGGCCGATATCTCCCAAACACAGAGCTCCCAGGATCGCGTCCATAATCGCGTGGGTGAGTACGTCTGCGTCGCTGTGTCCTAATAAGCCTAATTCGTGGGGAATGTGGACGCCACCGAGGATCAAGGGGCGTTCTGGAACTAAGCAGTGAATGTCGTAACCGTTACCGATGCGGATGTTCATGTAAAAAAGTAGATGTTTGTCAAATGCAGACAGCAGACAATTATTTCACAGTCTGCGTGGAGATGAGTAAGTTTTTTGGGCGATCGACCTTTTTTATTTTTCGTCAGATATTGGAGAAATGCGATCGGCTGTTAAAATTACTACTTTCCCATCTTGCCAAACAGCAATAGATTCACCTAATTTACGGTGTCTTTCTATAGCTGCTGCAACTGCCGCTTTAACTCCAACATTAATCTTTGTAGATAAAAGTTGTCTTGGTTTTGATTGTTTCATTTTATTTTTTAGTTATTTGATTCCAGCTTTCAATATTATAGATTATCTGTTCTTCCTCGATACTCCCTTCTGCTACTAACTGAGCAGTTTCGTAAGAGTTTTCATAGATAATCCAATTGTCGCACAGTGGCAAATACAGAGCAATCAGATTTCGCAGTCCTCTGTCATAGCGGCGGCGGATGACATCTTCTGGGATAGAATGACCGCCGCTAGCTACTCGTCGGGCTACTCTTGCTACGGTCAGTTCTGGCGATCGCAACCAAAAATAAATTAAGTTAATTGTATAATCTTTAGTTTAACAACTTCCAACAGGTTTGTAGTG